>DAOWJC010000130.1 GCA_030640595.1 Dehalococcoidia bacterium
ACCGGCCGAGGTAGAGGAGTCCTTGGAGAAATCCTACTTCCGCTTGGTTAGGAGAATGGATATTCCTGGCTTCCGTAAAGGAAAGGCGCCGCGGGCTATACTGGAACGCCACATAGGTAAAGAGAGCCTCCTTGAGGATGCGCTAAATAATCTTCTTCCTGAAGCTTATGAGAAGGCTATTAAAGAGCAAAAAATTGAGGCTATTGCTCAACCACATATTGAAATAGCTCAAACTGACCCCGTAGTATTTAAGGCAACCGTGCCATTACCACCTAAGGTTGAGCTCGGTGACTACCGTCATATTCAGGTTACACCGGGACCCGTGGAATTAACCGATGATGACGTTAACGCCGTGATAGAGCAACTACGCCATCAGCAGGCTACCTGGGAGCCGGTTGAGCGCCCGGTGGAGTTTGGCGATTTGGTAGTTTTGGATATTGAGAGCAATATTGAGGATAAGCCTTTCATAAACCAGAAAGCAGCTCAATATCAAGTGCGTCACGACCTACCCGTTCCGGCACCAGGATTTGCCGAGCAGTTAACCGGAATGAAAAAGAATGAAGAGAAGGAGTTCAAGCTTCAATTTCCCTCAGATTTTCCCAGAGGCGAGTTGGCTGGGAAGGAGGTTTCGTTTAAAGTAAAAATTACCGAAATAAAACAGGAGAGACTCCCTGAGTTGGATGATGAGTTTGCTAGAGGGGTTAGCCCTGATTTCAAAACCTTGGACTCGCTCCGAGAACGGGTCTCAGCTGACCTGAAGTTCAGAGCTGAGGAGAAAGCCAGGATAGATTTTGAGGAAAGGGCAATTGAAGCTGCAGTTGACCTTGCCGAGCTAGAATTTCCCCCAATTTTGGTAGAACAGGAAATTGACCGACTCCTTACCCAGCGTTTACAAAGGGGTGACCAAGGGCTGGAGGAATATCTTAGACGTATAAATAAGACAGAGGAGGAATTACGGGAGGAGCTACATCCGTTAGCTACAAAGAGGATTATTCGCTCTCTTGTGCTGGGTAAGATTGCCGAAGAGGAAAAGATTGAAGTTAGTGATTCAGAGGTGGATGATGAGATTGAAAATATGATAAAAAGTGATGCTGGCAATAAAGATGAACTGGGGGAAGCTCTGAATACACCACAGGCTCGTCAGTCAATTGAACAACTGTTGACTACACGAAAAATTATACAGCAGCTAGTGGAGATAGCTAAAGGTTCAAATATGAGTGTCGAGACAATACAAAAGGAGGGCAAAGATGAATAACCAACCGATGAATGTTATACCTATGGTGATTGAAAGTGGAGCCAGAGGGGAGCGAGCTTTTGACATATATTCACTCCTGCTAAGAGAGCGCATTGTTATGTTAGGCATGCCGATTAATGACCAGGTGGCTAATGTTATTATTGCCCAGCTCCTCTATCTGGAGCGAGAAGACCCGGACAAGGACATAAGCCTCTACGTTAATTGCCCCGGTGGCATTATCGCTTCTGGACTTGCCATTTATGACACCATGCAGCTTATACGCCCTGATGTATCTACTATCTGCGTTGGGATGTCGGCCAGTATGGGAACATTAATCCTCTGTGCTGGGGCTAAGGGTAAACGCTATGCCTTACCTAACTCTACCATCCATCTGCACCAGGCGTTCGGTGGTGCTCAGGGGCAGGCAGCCGATGTCGAGATTGCTGCTCGTGAGATTATGCGGATGCAGGAACTAATTAGAGGCATTATAGCTAAACACACCGGTCAAACACTGGAAAAGATAGTCCATGATACTGACCGCGACTTCTACCTTAACCCTCAACAGGCAGTAGAGTATGGCATTGTGGATGAAATCCTGAGCAAACCAGCAAAAGAAGAGGCTAAGAAATAGTTTATAATTCCTTATTATAAAGCTCCCGGTAGCGCTGAGTTAGCTGGTTAAGACCAGGGAGACCCTGCCTTGCCCCTATCTTACTCATAGAGAATCGGGCTGCGATATCACCTAGAAGTCCGCACTGCCTAAGCCCCTTCCCTTTAAGCAGACCATAGAGAAATCCAGTGGCGAAGGCATCGCCGGCGCCAGTAGTATCTACTTCAGATACTACGTTTTGGCTATGAGGCTCAATTATATGTTCATTCCTAGCATCTCTAATGTAACCGACAGCAGTAACTGTTCTACGACCAATCCCTTTACCTAACTCCAACCCCATTCCTCTACCTAAAGTAACGGCAACAATATGGCAGCCTTGCTCAAGACAGGTTTCGGCTCCAGCTATAACATCCTTACCGGTCAATTGCCGTATCTCATCCTGATTAATAAAAAGAACATGAGTCCTGTCTAATATCGGGGTAAGAGTCTTAAGTCCTTTAATAGTATATAGTGCCCCGGGAGCAAAACTGAGCTTAACAGATGAATCCAGCCTTTTTATTAGCTCCAGTAGTATTTTGAACTGCCTATCATCAACAAACGAAGAGAGGTGAAGCAATCCTGCCTGATTTATGTAGGTCAAATCCAAGTCGTCTATAGTTAGTAAGCTATTAGCCTCGGGTGAGACATATAGAGAGCGCCTGCCAAGCTTATCACTAAGGCACAATACTGAGCCGGTTTTGGCATCAGGCTTTACCTTGATTTGGCTGGTAT
>DAOWJC010000109.1 GCA_030640595.1 Dehalococcoidia bacterium
GCCAGGGTTGAAGCTGCCCGTTCCATACAACAAAGACGCTTCCAGGGAACAAAACTAGCCTGTAACGCTGAAATGACGCCAACCGAGGTAAGGGAGTTTTGCCGGGTGGAAGAATCAGCCCAGAGCCTGCTCAAAATGGCGATGAAGCAGCTTTACCTTTCCGCTCGTGCCTTTCACCGAATACTCAAACTAGCTCGGACTATCGCCGACCTGGAAAATGGTGATATAATTAAAGCCCATCACCTGGCTGAGGCTATTCAGTATAGACCCAGGAGCCAGTTATAACCAACTCAAAGTAAATTTAGGGAGTAGAGAAATGACACTAACTAATTGGAACAGAAGATACATAAAGCCTATTCTTATCATTAGTCTGCTTGCTGTGCTGGTGTTGACAGTTCCCGGGTGTGAAGACTTCGGGTTTCCTCCCATGGAACCTTCAGAGCCAGAGAATAAAACAGAAGTGGTGAAAGCACCCCCCACTGTCATCACCACCGAGGACAGGGCAATCCTAGCCGTTTATGAACATCTCCTCAGTCAAGCTGAAAGTTATCAGGCGAAGCTATACCTCGCTGATTTCTATGCCACCTGTGATAACTGGGTGGCTGAGTTAGAACTGCTTAAGGACGGAACCAGCCTGTGGTATGTCACTATTGATATGACAGATGTTGCCGTGTGGCGAGAAAAACCTTACTGGCGACAGGCCAGTTGGCTCATTCACAAAAAAGATGGTAGAGTGATACCATCCAATCTATTTAAAGCTAATGCGCTAAGAATTGAGGCTGACTTGCAAGAGCTAAGCCTCCAGCCAGAATCGTAGCCAGCCAGTAGTAGGGGCGCCTATTCCTCTCCTTTGCCCCAGTTTTGCATCATTTCCTTTATCTGCTGGGCAAGCTTGGGGTTGGCGCGCAAGCGGTCGATGAAGATGGGACAGCCTTCCAGCAGGGAGTTCTGGGCAGCAGTTGCCATACTGGATAGAAGGTTTTGTATGCCGAGGTCAGCTTGCTGCGAAATATCCGCCCCTGGTACTGATGCCTGTAGTTGTCGGTGGATGTCCTCGGTAGTAAATCTCATTGGCACCACACAAGTTTTATACCACGGGCACTCCTTGCACTGAATTATCCCATAGGCTTCATTTAAAACATCACCCATACCTAGCCTCCTCTCCACTTATGGGTTGTTTATATTACTACGGCATAATGCTGTTAAGGTATTTCTCTATTGCTCCCTTGCTTGGAAAGGCACCAATTATCTTCTGCTGAATTATACCATCCTTATCAATGAAGAAGGTAGTAGGAATATACTGAATACTATACTTTCTGGCTATATTCCCTTTCGTGTCTAGTAATACCGGGAGAGAAAGGTTATAATTTTGTAAAAACTTCTTTATCAGGGAAGGGCTCTCGTCTATGTTAACTGCCAGCACCACCAGCCCCTTATCCGACCATTCCTCGTATATTTCCTGTATATAGGGCATCTCGGCACGGCACGGAGGACACCGGGTCGCCCAGAAATTGAGTAATACTGGCTTACCCCGAAGGTCACTGAGGGAAATGGATTGTCCATCAAGGTTTTTAAGCCGAAAGTCAGGTGCTGATTCCCCTAGTCGAGTCCCCGATGGTTCAGAGCAGCCGGTTACTAACAGCCCCCAGGTCAGTGTTATTAGCAGTATTGCCTTTACCATTTTATTCATAATTTTACCTCCGAATTGTATTTAAAACCAGACCAGCTTATTGGTCAGGATAAGTATGCCTACAGCTATGAGCAGAACACCGCTAAAGATATAGACCATGGTAGAGTAGCGGTGGATATACTTAAGTAGTGGAGTAATAGAATCAAAGGCAGCACCCATTATCAGGAAGGGAAGCCCTAGCCCTAAAGAATAGACCGCCAGCATGTAAGCACCGTGCCAGGCTGTTTCTGAAATTGCAGCAAGCGTAAGGATACCCCCCAGTATGGGGCCAACACAGGGTGTCCAGGCGAGGGAAAACACGCCCCCGGTGAGGAGGGAGCGTAGGTAACCGGTAGTAGCGCCTCGGGACGGGGTTAGGCGTTTTTCAAAGTTTAGCCACGGCACCTTCAGGGCAGCCAGCAAGAATAGCCCGAAGACTATCAGCAGGCTGCCAGCTATTTGACGCATTACTACTAAATGAGCGCTGATGGCAAACCCAGCCAATCCGGCAACAGCCCCTAAGAGAATGAAAACTATGGAGAAGCCGATTACAAAACTAAGGGAGTGGAGGAAGACGGGCATACGAATTCTGCGGACTTTAGGCTCAAATATTTCAGGACCGCATAAGCTGGCAAGGTATACTGGCACCAGCGGCAGCACGCAGGGTGACAGGAAGGATGCCAGCCCGGCACCGAAAGCGACCAAAAGTGGTATATGTTCCATAATTTCCTTTGCTAAACAGCCTTTATGCTAATTTATTTGGACTGGAATATCAAGCTGGCGAATATGAGGACGTTTAGCAACCTATCCCCCTGTCCCCCTCTCCTTTGAAGGAGAGGGGGATAAAGGGGGTGAGGTAGATAGATAATCATAAGAAGGCACGTTTGCATTTTTGACTAGCTTATGCTATATTTAACATAGAATTTAATAAGACTTAACCGCTAGGGGTGCTCAGCGGCTGAGAGGCTTTGATGCCAACCCTGGGAACCTGATCTCGGTAATGCGAGCGTAGGGAAGCGGCAGTAACTTAGACCAAGGGTCTAGTAGTAACAGCCGAAGCCCTTGGTTTTATTTTTATGGAGGTGAATATGACTCAACTGGAACTGGCAAGAGAGGGTATTATTTCGCCACAGATGAGCCAAGTGGCGCAGCATGAAGGGGTAGAAGCTGAGTTTATCCGGCAGGGTGTGGGTAGAGGGACGATAGTAATTCCGGCTAATACCAAGCACACCAATCTTACCCCTTGTGGTATAGGTCAGGGGCTCAAGACCAAGGTCAATGCCAACATTGGCACCTCTTCTGACTTTGGCAATGTTGATACCGAGCTGGAAAAGTTGCGAGTGGCTATTGATTGTGGGGCAGATACAGTTATGGATTTAAGCACCGGTGGTGATATATCGGCTATTCGGCGGGCTATTGTTGGCTCTAGCCCCTTACCAGTAGGAACAGTGCCCATTTATCAGGCTGGAATTGAGGCGATAAATAGACATAGTGCCATCGTTAAAATGACCGTTGATGACCTATTCGGCGTGATTGAAGAACATGCCCGAGATGGTGTTGATTTTATAACGGTGCACTGTGGCGTAACCCGGTCAGCTATTGCCCGGCTGAAGCAGCAGGGGAGGGTAGCCGATGTGGTATCTCGGGGGGGTGCTTTCCTGATAGGCTGGATGCTCCACAATGAGTGTGAAAATCCCCTTTATGAGCACTATGACCGCTTGCTAGAGTTAGCCAGGGAGTTTGATGTGACGCTGAGCCTTGGCGATGGCATGCGCCCCGGTTGTCTGGCTGATGCTACCGACCGGCCTCAGGTAGAGGAATTGCTCATTGCCGGGGAGTTGGTGCAGAGGGCTCAGCAAGCTGGAGTTCAGGTAATGGTCGAGGGTCCGGGGCACTTGCCCTTAAATCAAATTGAGACCAACGTTCAGCTACAGAAGGCTATCTGCAAAGGGGCTCCTTTCTATGTGCTCGGTCCACTGGTGACCGATGTTGGTGCTGGCTATGACCATATCACCGGGGCTATCGGTGGCGCTATTGCCGCCGCCGCCGGCACCGATTTTCTATGCTATGTAACACCAGCCGAGCATCTTTCCATACCAGACCCTGAGGATGTGAGGCAGGGGGTGATAGCCTCACTTATCGCCGCTCATGTTGGTGATATTGTTAAAGGGGTGAAGGGTGCTGAGCAGTGGGATAGGGAAATGTCTGTGGCTCGAAAGAAGCTTGACTGGAAAGAGCAAGCCAAGCTGTCCCTAGACCCTGAGCGGTCTCATCGAGTTCACAGTAAGCATGCTTCGGCTGGGTCGGCTTGCAGTATGTGCGGAGAGTTCTGCGCTATGGAACTAATGGAAAAGTTCTTGGGCGTCTCAGCCCCCAAGTGTTAGATGGTGACCAAATAAAAGGAAATGTTTCCAGCGGAGGGAATATGCAACTTGATGAAGTAACCATATCTAAGGCAATAACCGAAAGTTTTATGAAAGACTTCCTAGAAGCTATGGATGTTGACGTGGCTATAGGTGGAGCCGGGCCGGCTGGTATGACAGCTGCCTACTATCTGGCAAGGGAGGGGGTAAAAACGGTGGTATTTGAGAGGCAGCTCCGGGTTGGCGGTGGTATGCCCGGCGGAGGGATGATGTTCAATCGTATCGTGGTTCAGGAAGAGGGAAAGAAGCTATTGGACGAGTTTGGCGTAAGAACCAGAGGGTATGAAAAGGGCTACTATATTGCCGATTCCTTGGAGGCTGTCTCAGATATTTGCTCCAAAGCGATAAAGGCCGGAGCCAAGATATTCAATTTGATTAGCATTGAGGATGTGATGGTCAGGGAGGCTGACAGGCTAACCGGGTTGGTGCTGAATTGGAGTGCTGCTTCCTTAGCTGGATTGCATGTGGACCCCTTATCCATACGGGCAAAGGTAGTGATAGATGCTACCGGGCATGCTAGTGAAATCTGCCACATCGTGGTGAATAAGCTTGGTGGCAAATTAAGAACGAAAGCAGGCGGGATAGTCGGGGAGAAACCGATGTGGGCTGAGAAGGGAGAGAAGGCAATAGTAGAGAATACTAAAGAAGTCTATCCCGGTTTAATCGTTGCCGGCATGGCAGCTAATGCTGTTTTTGGGGCACCCAGGATGGGACCTATCTTTGGGGGTATGCTCCTGTCCGGGAAGCGGGCGGCTGAGGTTGCCATAGAGATTTTGCAGCAGATGAAGGTATCTTAGTGAAAGCCGAGATTATTTCTATTGGCACTGAGCTTCTTTTGGGAGAAATAACTGATACCAATGCCCCTTATCTTGCCAGTCAGTTACCCCTCTTGGGAATAGACCTCTATTGGATTTCGCAGGTGGGTGATAATCAAGCCAGGCTGGTAGAAGTGCTAAAGCGTGCCTGGCAACGCTCAGGGCTTATCCTGACTACTGGGGGTCTGGGACCGACTGAAGATGACCTGACGCGTGAGGCGATAGCTGAGCTGTTGGGTGAGAAACTGGAGACCGAGCCAGTTTTGGAACATGAAATACGGGGCTTTTTTGCTCAGCGTGGTATAGAAATGCCGCTTAGTACTATAAAGCAGGCAGCCCTTATTCCGTCTGCTGACCCCATCCATAATATACGAGGGACTGCTCCCGGCTGGTGGGTGGAAAGGGATGGTCGCATATTAATAGCTATGCCTGGTCCTCCTGAAGAAATGCAACACATGTGGCATGAGGAGATTCTGCCCAGATTACGCCAATGCTCTACCGGAGGTATCATTTTTTCTAAAACTTTCAAGACTTTTGGTTTGCCTGAGGCGGCAGTAGGGGAGTTGGTTTCTCCGCTGCTTTCTTCGGTTAATCCTACCCTGGCCGTTTATGCTAGGACTGATGGTATTCATCTACGCCTTACGGCTAAGGCGGGGAGTCAAAAGCAGGCGGAAAAAATGATTGCTGAGGGCGAGGTTAGTATTAGAGCAATCTTGGGCGAATATATCTGGGGAACTGATGATGAGACACTGGAAGCTGTAATAGGGCGTCTTCTGGTTGAAAAGGGATTAAGTCTGGCAGTCATGGAGTCCTGTACCGGGGGGCTATTGGCGACTACTATTACCGATGTTCCGGGAAGCTCAGCATATTTCAAAGGGGGGCTGGTTGCCTACTCAAATGAGGCCAAGATAGCTTACGGGGTTGATGCCAAGATTATTTCTGAATATGGTGCCCTCAGCCCAGAGGTAGCCCAGGCAATGGCGGAAGCAGCCAAGATGTTCCTAGGTGCCGATGTCGGCGTTGGCATAACTGGGATAGAGGAGACGGAGGCTAAGTCGGTGGGCATGGTGTATATCGGCATGGATGATGGCAAAAACCGGAGAGTAGTTAAAGGTAACTATCCGGGAAGTAGACCACGGGTGAAGCGTCGGGCTACCACTGCTGCCCTCTTTGAGCTGAGAAAAACACTCACTAAATAGGTAGAAATGGGTAGCGCATTTAATTTAGGCAAGGTCTTTGGCATCCAGTTTAGACTGCATTATACCTGGTTCATAATATTCATTCTGATAACCACCTCGCTATCGTGGCAACTCTTTCCTGGAGGTTACCCTGGCTGGCCGTGGTTACTTTATTGGGTTATTGGTGTAGTAACCAGCCTGTTATTTTTTGCCTCGGTATTAGCTCACGAATTAGCTCACAGCCTTGTCGGTAGAGCCTATGGTATCCCGATAAAAAGCATAACCCTTTTCATCTTCGGTGGTATTGCTCTGATGACCAAGGAGGCAACACGCCCCGGCGCTGAGTTCAGAATGGCAGTGGCTGGTCCTGCCTGTAGCCTGGTGATTGGTGGCTTGTTTGCTCTGGTTTATTTGTTCACCCGAAGCACGATTGTGCCCATAGCCGCCATGGCTTATTGGCTGGCTTATATAAATGTTGCCCTGGCTATATTCAATCTGATTCCAGGTTTCCCTCTGGATGGCGGGCGTGTTTTTCGCTCCATTTTGTGGCGAGTTAGTGGCGACTATAGACGCTCCACCCGAATTGTCACATGGGTAGGGCAGGGGGTAGGCTACCTGTTTATTCTGGGTGGTATTCTAATAATGTTCATCCTTCATGACTGGCTTGGCGGTCTGTGGTTGGCGTTTATCGGCTGGTTCTTGGAAAACGCTGCTTCAGCCAGTTACCGTCAGGTTCAATGGCGGGAAGGGCTACACAGATTTACTGCTGCACAGGTAATGACCTCAGACTGCCCGGTAGTTCCCCCAAGTGCAACTGTTACCCAGTTAGTTCAGGAACACGCCTTCACCCCAGGCTATCGCTGTTTCCTGGTAGCTGAAGAGGGTAGACTGATGGGGATTTTAACCTTACATAACATTAAGACTGTTTCTCAGCCGGATTGGGGTGTGACTCAAGCGAAAGAGATAATGACCCCGGTTGACAGGCTAAAGGTAGCCTATCCTGACCAGGATGCGCTAAGCATACTGGAGCAGATGGACGAGAGTAATATGAACCAGATGCCAGTAGTAAGCGAGGGTAGGGTAATCGGGCTTATTACCCGCGATAACCTGATAAGGTTTCTCCGCTTCCGCTCCCAGACAGGGGTGTAGGAAGTTCATTAACCTCGAGGTATTGACATTTTACACGAAACCGTGTATAATAATTATATGCCGATTAAAGTTTTAGAAAAGGAAATAGTATCCCGGATTGCGGCTGGTGAGGTGGTGGAGAGACCAGCCTCAGTGGTAAAGGAGCTGGTGGAGAATTCGCTGGATGCCGGCTCAAGCCAGATTTCTATTGAGGTCAGGGGTGGTGGGGTAGGCCTGATTCGGGTGATGGATAACGGGGTGGGGATTCCATCTGAAGAGGTGGAGCTTGCCTTTGACCGCTATGCTACCAGCAAAATTGGTAGTCTTGAGGATTTGGAGTCTATTACCAGCCTTGGCTTTCGGGGTGAGGCACTGCCCAGCATAGCCGCTGTAGCTCAAGTAGACATTGTTACCTGTGCTGTAGGCGAGTCGGTAGGTAGTTACCTCAGCGTGAAGGATGGCATTGCTGAAAATAGGGGAAGCCAGGGACGTTCTCCAGGGACTACAATTACGGTGCGAAGCCTGTTTCGTAAAGTACCGGCAAGATTGAAATTCCTCAAGTCGCCGGCTACGGAAAATAGCCATATAGCCAATGTAGTAAGTCAGTATGCTCTTGCCTTCCCTGAAGTTAGATTCACCTTGTTTATTGATGGCAGGGTGGTGCTAAGAACACCGGGTAGTGGTCGGCTAATAGATGGTGTGATTCAGGTTTATGGTTTAGAGATAGCCCAGAATATGCTTGAGATTAGCAGCCGGGACGAGGAATGGGAAAGCAGGTCAGCAACCTCGTTACCCGTGGTGACGGGTATGATAGGCTCACCAGCAGTAAGCCGTTCCAATCGAAGCTACCTCAGCTTCTTTGTCAATCGCCGCTGGATAAGCAGTCGACTGCTGGCCTGGGCGGTAGAGGAGGCTTATCACGGGCTTTTGATGCTGGGAAAACACCCGGTGGCTATTATCAATATATCACTGTCGCTTAACGAGGTGGATGTTAATATTCATCCCACCAAGGCTGAGGTGAAATTCCAAAACGAGCGCTCAATCCTCGGTGCTGTCCAGAAGGCAATCCGGCGGACTTTAATTGAACTAGCCCCGGTGCCTAAGATTGAAGAGGTAGCCATCACCTATGGGTCGCCATCAGAGCCAAGGCAGGTGTTGTTGACACCAGCCGAAATTGGTAGCAGTCCTGCCTATTTGCCACCAGTGGCAGAGCAAACTCCTGCCGTCTCTCTACCTGTTCTACGGGTTTTAGGCCAGCTATCCAGTAGCTATATTATAGCTGAGGGTCCTGACGGGTTGTATCTCGTTGACCAGCATGCCGCTCATGAGCGTATCCTTTTTGAAAAAATTAAACATCAGCGGTCACATCAGGAAGTAGAGGTTCAGGGGCTACTTGAGCCGGTAGCCGTTGAGGTTAATCCCAGGCAGGATGAGACTTGGAAAGCTCACTATGAAAACCTGGCCGGGTTTGGTTTCTCTATTGAGCCTTTTGGTGATAGAACCTATCTGGTTCGGGCGGTGCCAGTTTTGCTTCACCAGAAAGACTGGGTGGGAGTGGTAAAGGAACTACTGGATTCCTTGTCGGGAGAGGATGAAGGTGACTGGATAGAAAAGATAGCTATATCCATTGCC
>DAOWJC010000024.1 GCA_030640595.1 Dehalococcoidia bacterium
CACTGCCTTGAAGGCGGCACGAATAGCTACCTCGGTCTTACCATAGCCGACATCCCCACAGACCAGCCTATCCATGGGTTTGGCTTTCATCAAGTCCTCTTTTACCTGTTTTAGAACCTCTATCTGGTCGGGGGTCTCAACATAGGGGAAGGAAGCCTCAAGCTCCTGCTGCCATACCGTATCCCGGGAAAAGGCAAAGCCGGGCACGACCTCCCGGGCAGCATAAAGCGCTAATAGCTCCTGAGCGATGCTTTCTACCGACTCCCTGGTTCTTTGCTTGGTTCGCGTCCATTCCTGAGTGCCCAGTCGGTTCAACACCGGTGGCCGGTCACCAGCGCCTATGTAGCGATTGACACGGTCTATCTGGTCGGTAGGGACATAGAGCTTGTCACCGACAGCGTATTGTAGAACCAGGTATTCTTTTTCGGTACCATCGGTGCTCATGGTGATAACGCCGGCGAATTTGGCAATGCCGTGTTCAATATGCACTACATAGTCACCTGGAGTTATGTCAACAAAGAGCTTGTGGTGTGGCACCGGGCGTTTCTTGAGTAGCCGCCGTTGTTTGATAAAACCGAAGATTTCAGCATCAGTAAACAGGTGGGTGTCATTATTCATAACCCAGCCCTCAGCCAGTGAGCCCTGAACCAGAGTTAGCGAGCCGGGTGGGGGTATTTGCTTGATTTCAGTGAGGGGTGGGGCAATAATATCTTCTTCGTCAAGTAGCTCTGATAATCGGCTTGCCTGATGGCTGATAAGTATGAGCCGGTGTTTTTGGTTTAGGAGTTGCTTGGCCTTTTTGATGAACACCGGTAGCTGCCCGGCATAGCTAGGGGCGGGAGCGAAGTTTAACTTATATTGTCGTTCATTGTCGCCGATACCCCAGGCGGTGAGCATCAGGCACTGCCTTGCCTCCATTCTTGGTTCTAGCTCCTTCCAGGTGAAATATGGTCTGGGGAAATTGTGGGGCAACTCTCTCAGCTCTAACTTCTCAGTGCGTAACTCGCTGGCTTTGGCATCAAGGTCTTCAATCGCCTGTCTAATGCTCACGGGTTCATCAAGTATTACAAGGGTATCCTGGGATAGGTAGCTCAGGATGCTGTCTTTATTAAACAGCGGGGCGTAAAACTGTATATTGTGTAGCCTCTGCTTGCCAAGCAACATAGCCAGTTCCTCTTTGAACTGCTGCCTCACCTCGGGGCTACAGCCGGACAGGTCAATGCTATTGAGGACTGGCTCCAGCTCCCGTTTACTGCTCAGTAGGGGTGTTAGCAGTTCGGTGGCTGGACCGATAGCTATTTCGGAGACTGCTGTTTGTGAGCGCTGGCTTGCCGGGTCAAAGAGGCGGATACTGTCTATAGTGTTACCAAAGAACTCGAGTCTGGCTGGTAGGTTACTGGTGGGAGGATAAATGTCAACGATGCCACCGCGATGGCTTATCGTGCCTGGCACCTCCACCATGCTTTCCAACCGGTAGCCCATAGCTTCCCATTGGCTCAACAGGTGGAACGGCTCGATATTCATTCCCAACTTTATGGTGTGGCAGGTAGAGGTGAACTGGCTATACTCGGTTGTCTTCTGCATAAAGGCCGGGGCTGAGGCAACAACTAAGGGAGCATCTGTAGTCGGCTCATTATTAACCAGAACCGAGAGCACCTGTATTCTTTCCAGCTCGGTGGAGGTATCTGAGGCGATACGCTGGTAGGGCAGGACATCGGGCTCGGGGAGAAGTTTTACCCGGGTAGAACTACACCAGGTTAACAGTTGCTCATAGAGCTTTTTACAGTTTTCTGGTTGGGCAGTAACTACGAGCATGGGGCGTCGCAGGCTCTGATATAGACCAGCGATGAGATAGGGCTTGGCAGCATCGAGCACTACTACCCTGATGCTGCCATTCTGCTGCTTTAGCTCGCCTACAAGCTGGCAATAGGCGGGCATCTCCTCAATGAGATGTAATAGTTGGGTTAGGTCTAACTCCATTTTCTTCCCCAAACACCTTTAGGGCTAGCCGAAACCGACTAACCCTCCAACGAAATTTTAGCACAGCAGTAGTGGCTCAACAAGCTCAAATATGCTTTAAGGCTCTCAGCGCTACCACTAAAGCCAAAACCATAGCACCCGAGCTTAATGCTAAACCTAACTCCACCCCTACCATTCCTCCTACCCAACCCATTAAGGGTGCTCCGATGGCAACCCCGGCGGTGAGAAGAGCATGAAACAACCCGGTTGCCATCCCACGCTCTTCGGGAATGGTATGGTCGGCAATTAATGCTGAAATCGAGGGGAATAGCACTCCATATGCTGTCCCGTATAATGCCATTATAACCGCCAGTAGCGCGAATGTTGCTACAGAAGGCAGTATGAGCAAAGAAACTATACTAAGACCTAAACCTACAGTAGTTGGTATCAGCCGTCCTACTTTGTCAGAGAAAGCCCCACTCGGAAACTGGAGAATGATAAACATAATGGCGAAAGTAGCCAGCAACATTCCCACATGAAAGGCTTCCATTCCCAGGTTCTTCACATAGAGCGGTAGAAGTGTAACCACACCTCCGAAGGCAAAATACTGGGCGAATATAGAGCAATAGGAGACAGTTAGACCTTTTCTTCCAAGTAAACTTTTTGCCTTGTTAAAACCTTCACCAAGCGAGGTTCTGGCTGTCAGGCTGCCCTTTCTAGGCAGTAAGAAACTCAGCATTACCCCTATGGTTAACATTATCGCCCCGAACAGGAAAAGAGCCTGATAACCCAGCCGGAAGACAATAACCCCGCTCAATCCATAGCCGACTAAAGTGGCTGCAGCCAGGGACATGCCATAGAAGCCCATTGCTTTGCCCCTTTGAGCCGCATCAGAATAATCAGCAGTGATAGACATGGTAGCTGGACCGACTAGACCTCCACTTATCCCATGAAATGCCCGCACCAAAACCAGGTGAATCGGCAATCGGCATACGGAATAGAGAAACATGCTTAAGGCATCGCCGATTAGCCCAGCAATTAACGGAACCTTATAACCCACTCTATCAATCAACCGACCAAACAGGATATTGGCTGGAGTGTTTGTTATAGAATATAGACCGATAATAAGCCCAATAATACCTACACTGGCATTAAGCTTATAGGCATAAAGAGCCATAATTGGTATAAGTAGGTGGGTGTCAAGAAAGCCGAGGAAGGTTACAACAGAGATGATAGGTAAGACTTTTCTGGTTTGTGGCTGCTTTAATTCGTTCATCCTGCGCCAGTATAATAACATATATAAGAGTCTCCTTTATAAGAGTCTCCTTGTCCAACTTGTCTCGGCTTGCTATAATGGAGCCAATCTATTTAGGTTTAGTGTAAGTGAGAAA
>DAOWJC010000036.1 GCA_030640595.1 Dehalococcoidia bacterium
ATCTTCTTCCCTGGCGGGGATATAGGCAAACTGGCGGTGAATGGCACGGTAAACGACCTGGCGATGATTGGTGCTATCCCCTTATACCTGAGCCTATCCTTTATTATTGAGGAGGGCTTTCTTATTGCCGAACTGGAAAAGATAGTGAATTCTATCCACCGGGCGGTTGATGAGGCTGGGGTAAAGATAGTTGCCGGTGATACCAAGGTAGTAAATCAGGGTAGCGCTGATAAACTGTTCATCAATACCTCCGGTGTTGGCGTTGTGCCTCAAGGGGTAGATATCTCAGGGGCTAATGCTATAGCCGGCGACAAGGTTATCGTCAGTGGCAACCTGGGCGACCATGGTATAGCTGTGTTAAGCCAGCGCGAAGGATTGAAATTCCAGGTGCCTATTGAGAGTGATTGTGCCCCACTTAATAGACTAGTAGCTGAGATACTGGAAGCATCGGCCAACATTCACTGTCTGCGTGACCCAACCAGAGGAGGGCTGGCCACCACTCTCAATGAGTTTGCCAAGCAGTCCCGGATAGGGATTAGAATAGAAGAGGAAAGCATACCGATAAATAAGGCAGTGCTGGCTGCCTGCGAACTCCTTGGCTTTGACCCGCTCTATGTGGCTAATGAGGGTAAACTGGTAGCGGTGGTCGCTCCTTCTGACGCCGATAAAGTCCTGACCAAGATGAGGCAGAACCAATACGGGACTGAGGCTGCCCTTATCGGAGAAGTAGTGAATGAGCACCCGGGCAAAGTAGTAATGAAAACCTGCCTCGGTTCATCTCGTATTATAGATATGCCGGTTGGCGAACTACTACCAAGAATATGCTAGCCCCCATACTTGCCAATCAAGCAAGTTTGTGATAATATTTGGCGTGGTATGAGAATAGTAGGAAGAGATCTATCAAGGGTAGCTAAGTAGTTTTTAGGGGTTACAGCTACCCTTATTTTTTGGACTTAAAGCGGGTTGGCCAGGAAATTAATTACAGAGAGCGAGGTCATTCAATGGTAGTAAATCCAGTTAAAGAAGCGGCAGATATTATTAAAGAGGAGGGCGGTGACGTCCTTAAATTATGTTATCAGTGTGGTGTTTGCAGCGCTACTTGTCCTTGGAACCAGGTAAGAAGTTTCATCGTTCGCCGACTGATACATCAGGCACAATTGGGTTTAACTGACTTTGAGGATGAAGAGGTATGGACGTGTGTTGCCTGTAAGCTGTGTGTTCAGCGATGTCCCCGTGGTGTAGAGGTCCCAGACATTATGAGGGCTTTGCGGAGAGTCATTGTGGAAGTAGGCGTCGGCAAGATACCTGACTCACTCCGGCTTGCGGTTAAAAATGTCTCCGGCGTGGGTAATCCGTTGGGAGAGCCACGGGAAGCACGGGCTGACTGGGCAAAAGCCCTTGGTGTAAAGACATATACCAAAGGAACCGAGATATTATACTTCCCCTGCTGTTATCAAGTATACGACCCAGTCATCCAGAGAGTTGCCCGGGCTACAGTTAATATCCTGAAAAAAGCCGATGTAGATTTTGGTATCTTAGGTGTTGAGCAAACCTGCTGTGGTGAGAGTGTGCGCAAGGCAGGTAGTGAGAGCCTGTTCCAAAGCCTGGCCCAAAATAATATTAATGTTTTTACTGAAGCTGGTGTCACCAAAATCCTCGTCACCTCTCCCCACTGCTATCATACTTTCAAAGAGGAATACCCCGAGTTTGGGGGCAATTTTGAGGTAATTCATTTTTCTCAATATTTAGCTGGACTCATCAAAGAGGGGAGATTAAAGCTCACCAAAAAATTGGATAAAAGGGTTACTTATCATGATTCCTGTTATCTAGGACGCTATGCGGGTATATATGATGAGCCCCGGCAAGTTCTGGAGAGTATCCCCGGTTTAGAGCTGGTTGAGATGCGGGATAATCGTGAATATGGCTTATGTTGTGGTGGGGGAGGGGGAAGGATTTGGATGGAAACCAAAAAGGGAGAAAGATTTTCCGACCTGAGGATAGACCAGGCTCTTGAAACAGAGGCAAATGTGTTAGCCGTTGCCTGTCCTTATTGCATGGTCAACTTTGAGGATAGCGTGTTGACCTTAGACAAGGGTGACATCATTGAAATTAAAGATATCGCCGAATTGGTTCAAGAGGCGATTTAACACACCTAAGGGGGTTCTATTATGGAGGAAAAAGCTAGAATCGGGGTATATATCTGCCATTGCGGAAGTAATATCGCCGGGACAGTAGATGTAAATGCAGTTGCTGAGTTCGCCCGGGGATTGCCTTGGGTGGTAATGGCTAAGGACTACATATACATGTGCTCAGACCCGGGGCAAAATATGATTAAGGAGGATATTAAGCAGCTGGGGCTTAATCGTGTGGTCGTTGCTTCCTGCTCACCGACGCTGCACGAGCATACCTTCCGGCAAGCTTGCCAGGATGCGGGATTAAACCCCTATCTCTTTGAGATGGCAAATATTCGTGAGCACTGCTCCTGGGTGACTGAAGACCCAAATTTAGCTACCGAGAAGGCTAAAGCGTTAGTCAGTGCTGCCGTAAGGCGAGTATATTACCAGGAGCCGCTGGAGGTCAGAGAAGTTCCAGTCACCCCCAGTGTCCTAGTTGTGGGAGGGGGCATTGCCGGGATTCAGGCGGCTCTAGAGATTGCCAATTCCGAACACAAGGTCTACCTGGTGGAGAGGGAGCCCAGTATTGGTGGGCATATGGCACAGTTTGATAAGACCTTCCCGACGCTGGATTGTGCTAGCTGTATCTTTACCCCTCTGTTAAGTGCGGTAGGGCAGCACCCCTATATTGAGCTGCTGAGCTACAGTGAAGTGGTCGAGGTTTCAGGGTATGTAGGCAATTTCAAGGCTAAAATCAGGAAGAAGGCAAGGTATGTTGATGAAGATAAGTGTACTGGTTGTGGTGTTTGCATGGAGAAGTGCCCGTGGAAGGCAGCTAGTGAGTTTGACGAAGGCTTGACCCAGAGGAAGGCTATCTATATCCCCTTCGCCCAAGCCGTGCCCAATGTCCCGGTGATAGACACTGAGCACTGCGCTTACTTTTTAAAGGGTACCTGCCGTGCCTGTGAAAAGTTCTGTGGCCCAAAGGCTATCGATTTTGAGCAGCAAGATAAAGAAGTTGAGGTTGAAGTTGGCGCAGTCATTGTGGCTACCGGCTACGATGCCTTTGACCCGTCGGTTATCCCTCCTTATGGTTACGGGCGCTATAATAATGTTCTTACCGCCCTTCAGTTTGAGCGGATGTGTAATGCCTCTGGTCCCACAGAGGGCAAAATCCTGCTCAAGGATGGCTCAGAGCCCAAGAGCGTAGCCATTATTCACTGCGTGGGCAGCCGCGATACAAACTATCATAAGTATTGTTCTCGGGTCTGTTGTATGTATTCCCTCAAGTATTCTCACCTGATAAAGGAAAAGATTGAGGATGCTGAAGTATACCAGTTCTATATGGATATGCGTTGCTTTGGCAAGGGGTATGAGGAATTCTATGAGCGTCTCTCCAACGAAGGGGTTAAGTTCATACGAGGCAAGCCAAGTGAAGTTACCGACCGTGCCATAACTGAGGAGGAGCAAGGGAAATTGGTGGTTGTAGCTGAGGACTCCTTGATGGGTGCCATAATACGGGTGCCGGTTGACATGGTTATCCTGTCTACAGCTTTAGAGGCTCGCTCTGATGCCGAGGAAGTTGCCCGGCTATTTAATATCAGCCGCAGTGCCGATGGCTTCTTCCTGGAGAGGCACCCCAAGCTTGACCCGGTAGCTACTACGACTGAAGGGATATTCGTGGTTGGCTGCTGCCAGGGTCCTAAAGATATACCTGATACTGTAGCTCAAGCTTCAGCAGCCGCAGCTCGGGCGCTGGCTATGATTAGTAAGGGGAAGGTAGAGATTGAGGCGGCAACCGCTGTTATTGATGAAGAACTTTGCTCTGGCTGTAAGATTTGTAATCTCCTTTGTCCCTTTAACGCCATCTCCTTTGATGAGGAAAAGGAGGTCTCGCGAGTAAATGAAGCCCTGTGTAAGGGCTGTGGTGTGTGTGTAGCCGCTTGCCCCAGCGGTGCTATAACCGGTAAGCACTTTACCGCTGAGCAAATTATGGCTGAGATTGAAGGAATACTGGTATGAACTGCTAAAGCAGTATTCAAGCAACAAATTCTAAGGTGATAGAATGGATGGGTTTGAGCCAAAGATTGTTGGCTTCTTTTGTAATTGGTGTTCTTACCGTGGTGCTGACCTTGCTGG
>DAOWJC010000103.1 GCA_030640595.1 Dehalococcoidia bacterium
CGATGAGGCAAGTTTTAACTGATGCTAAAATAAGGGACGGGATGATTAGAAAGGGATTGAAGCGGGCAAAGAGGTTTTCCTGGGAAGAGACAGCCAGGCAGACACAAGAAGTCTATAATAAGGTGGCTGGTGAATAACAAATCGGATATAGAGACAAGGCAAGAACGCCGTGAGAAGAAACTCAAGAAAAAGCGAGAGCGAGTGCCTCAGCACGGGCGAAGCCTGTTCAAAATATATAAAGATGCTATTCTCAAGCGATTAAAGCGTCACCGTATTGACAAATAGTAGAAGAAGTGTTAAAAGAAGCAACTAATTAACAACGGAGGAAAGGAAGGAAATGATATGGAAACAGCTTGGTATTTCAGGCTCTTCTATGTGAACATCTTATGGTTTATTATCAGCTGGCTTCTTTTTGGAATTATAAGAGCGAAAAGGATGAGTGGTCCAGGACCCAGTAAATCATGGGTGCTAGCTTTTTGGACAAGCTTCATTGTAGGGTGGGTATTAACGTGGTTTGTCACCTTTAGTATTAATCTGGCTTTCTGGATTGGAATCGGCATTATTGTCTTTGGCGAAGTGGTCTTTGCCCTGGGCTTTATCGCCATGAGAGTGTATCCCGAGAGAAAGCAAGCTGTGGTCGATTGGGGTATTTATAAGGTCAGCCGGCACTCCCATATCCTGGCAGGCATAATCTGTCTCCTTGGCGTAATTATCATGGGATGGAACCCAGCATCAATTATCTATATCATTTTGTGGGTTTACTTTGTTTCATATGTTGCTCTGAGTCATTTTGGTGTTCTAAATGAAGAAAAATTAAATATAGAGAGATTCGGGCAGGAGTATGTGGACTATATGAAAAGGGTGCCCCGGTATTTTTTCATAAAGTAGTATTATAGAGGAAAGGAGGTAACATCTATGGCAAAGCGACATTGGGAGGACCGTGAACAGTTGAAGGCTAGCCTTGGTTCATCGGGGATGTCGGCTCACATTTGTTGGTTTCTTGGTATCATATTCGCCATCTTAGGAGTCATTGGTGATGCTGCGAATGCCACTCTTGGCTTAGAGCCAACATCTTGGTTTCTGCTGGCAATTGTTGCTCTTTTGGTTAGCATAACTATGTTCTTTGGCATGGGGTTGGCCTGGTATTTAATTACCACAGACACTAAAAAGAAGGAGTAGCATCCGGTAGAAAGGAGATTAAATATCTATGGGGAAGATGGAAAAGTGGTCTGCCCAGCATCTTAAGTGGCATGCCTGGATACATGTTTGGATGGGATTGGGTATTGCTTGGCTTATATCTCTAGCCTGGCATTGTTCAACAATTGCTTTAGTGCTGGGAATAGTATTCCTTGTCGCTGGCATTGCTGGGCATGTCTATGCTTACGTTGCCAGCCGGAAAATTGAGGTATAGGAGTAAGTTATTCCTCTTCCCCTTTGGCGTTTTCCTCCTCTAGCTGCTCCATAATCCGGGCGGCCCTGGGGTAACCAATGCGCAAACGCCTTTGCAGGTAAGAGGTGGAGATGTGCGTGTGTTCCTGTGCCAGTTGCCGGGCTGTATCCAGAAGCGGGTCTTCAGGGAAGCCGCCTCTTCTGCCAGTGGCTACAGATGGGACAAGCTCCTCAATCTTTAGCTGGGTTACCTCTTCCCTCCGCTGGCTCCCCCAGAAATAGACAAGCCTCTCTACCTCAGCATCGGAAACAAAGCAGCCTTGAAGGCGCTTAGGTTTGGCTGCCTCAGTGGGCATATAGAGCATGTCTCCCATGCCCAGTAATTTTTCAGCACCACCGGTATCAAGGATAGTGCGTGAATCCACCTGAGAGGTAACGGCAAAACTAATTCGGGTGGGAAAGTTAGCCTTGATTAAGCCGGTGACCACATCTACCGACGGACGCTGGGTAGCCACGACAAGATGAATACCTGTAGCTCGAGCCAGCTGGGCTAATCGGCACAGGGTATGCTCTACCTCATCAAAACCAGCCATCATTATATCAGCCAGTTCGTCAATGATTAGTATCAGGTAAGGGAACCTCTCATCTCCGCGTTTATTCCGGTTGTAACCCTCAATGTTACGGGCACCGACTTTAGCCAGTTCTTGATACCGCCTATTCATTTCCTGGTTGAGCCAGCGCAATGTGCTCAGGGCTTTATTGATATCAACTATAACCGGGGTAGCCAGGTGGGGTATACTATTGTATGGGGTTAGCTCTACCCTCTTGGGGTCCATCATAATGAGCCGGACTTCATTGGGTGAGTTATGTAGCACCAGGCAGCAGATGATGGCATTCAAGCAAACCGTCTTGCCACTCCCGGTAGCCCCGGCGATAAGTAGATGGGGCATTCTTGCCAGGTCAGCGGCTGTCGCCTCGCCGCCGGCACCCTTACCCAGTGCTAAAGATAGTTTAGACCTGGCCTCTATTTTCTGAAAAGCGCTAGTCTCTATTACCCCCCGCAGACTAACCAA
>DAOWJC010000071.1 GCA_030640595.1 Dehalococcoidia bacterium
CAAATGCACAGCTATAAACCAACCGATGATAATGGGCACCGGAAGCAGCATTAGAGAGCTATATAACCAGTCTTTCTTTATAGTCTGAACGGTAATAGCATATACTAGCCACGCAGCCAGGGGGATATAGAGGATGATAGCCAACCAAGACCACCCTTTAGGCAGATAAAGTAACAGGAGACCAGCCACCGCTACCGGCACTAAAGAATAGCCCAGCCAGGGGAAAAGCCAGGTTGGCTTACCATGCCACCAGCCATAGACTACAGTACTGAGGGTTAAGATAAGCATAACTAGTAGCCAGCTAAAGCCCTGCCACCAATTGAGAGCAAATATTAGACCAAAAAGCAGGTGTGGCATTGAGGCTAATAGCACTTGCCGCCAGGTACCCTGGCTGTGGGCTTCGTATATCTGGCGAGCAACCAGCCTGGCTGAGCCTAAAAGCCTGACGCAGGTATTAGCTGCCTCCTCTTCAGATAGCCCGGCTTCTTTCAACTCCTGGAGCTCATCCTCAATATGCGTCTCAAGCTCGTTCATAACCTCCCTCTCAGATAGGGGGTCAAGCCTCAGATTATCTCTAACACTATTTAGGTAATGACTCAGTGCCGTTGTCACTTCCTCTAACCTCATATTAAGTTTGCGCTGGTTGAATAATCAGGTTCATGGCAGTCAGGAAGTCCAGCCACTGGCTCCTCTTTACCGCCAGCAGCCGGTGGCCTTTATCACTAATATAATAGTACCGCCTCTGCCGACCACCGGGTAACCTCTGCCACTTACCTGCGACTAATCCACCTTTTTCTAAACGGTGAAGAGCGGGGTAAAGGGTACCCTCCTTGAATTTGAAGTAGCCCTGGCTCCTTCTCTCAAGCTCCTTGATAATCTGGTAGCCATACATAGGCTGCTGCCCTAGTAAGCAAAGAAGCAGGGAGTCAGCATTACCTTTCATTAACTCACGTCTTTGTGCCATTCAAATTACCTCACTTATCGTAATACCTAGTGTTACTATGTATAATATAACACATATCACTCTACTTTGCAACTAGTTTTGGGAAAGGTAATTTATCAACGGTAACCTGAAGGGGTGTTTAAGAGGGGTGTTAGCCCCCCTTCTATATAGGGCAAAATGTCGGCAAAGGATGGGGAGTTTGAGTGTGAGCCGCACAGGACTCGAACCTGTAACCGGCTGATTAAGAGTCAGCTGCTCTACCAATTGAGCTAGCGGCCCACAGTAAACCCAGTTTAACAAACCTCAAGCCTCGGTGCAACTGGCACAGTGAGCACTTTCGCTTCTCCCGGCGTTTTACTTAATACTGTCTCTTAGATTCTGACGGTTGGTCATGGCGGCAACCGTATTTAGAAAATCCTTCAATGAGGCACTTTGATTTCTTAGCTTCTTTAACTCAAGCCCGATTGGACTGATAAAGGCTGGTCTATCAGCGTAGGCGCCATGAAAGGCGAAGTAGGCTTGATTCAGTTTTCTAATATAATAACCCTTTGAGGCTAGATATTGCCGTTTCTGTTCCATAAATTCCTCAGCCTGCTCAACTTCTCCACGGGCTAAGTAGTTATCAACTGCCCTTCTTATCTCCCTCATCTCCCGGTTAAAGTCAAATCCCGACTCAGCTACCTGGTTCTGATTAGCACCACTTTCATGCTGAGGGTAGTATTTTTCATAAATGATGGCGCCAATTTCCTTGCTGACCATGCTGGCTAGGGTTTCATTCATGGTGGCAATGTCATAATTTCGGCGCACGCCGATTAAATCCAGTAAGTATAAAAATCCCAATGGCTTGAAGGCCAGATATTGATGCAGCCATTCCTCAGTGGCGGTATCAATGGTAAACCGCAGACTAGCCTCGTTGGTAACAAAGCTGGGATATGTGGAATAGCCACCAAGCTCCACTACCAGTGAAGAGACGCCTAATTTATCAGCCCTAGCCTCAATATCCTCCATTTCCTTCAGGCTGATACTCGGCTGAAGGGCGATTTCTCTCATGCTCTCTATCCTGTCTCTTGGCGAAATCACAAGTAAGTAGGGCGGTTTCCCGAAATTGAAATTTACCGGTGGGAAGCTAACTCTTAACCTTATATATTTATCTATTGGATTGAAGA
>DAOWJC010000054.1 GCA_030640595.1 Dehalococcoidia bacterium
GACCTAGCCCTAGCTGCTGAGAAGGTTACCCCTGAAGCTATTAACTTTATGGCAAAGCGTGCCAGAGGATTGATTTGCCTACCTGTTATTGGCAAACGATTGGACGAATTGAGAATCCCGTTGATGGTAGGGGAGAATACCTCAAAATTTTCTACAGCCTTTACCGTATCTATTGAAGCCAAACACAGGGTAAGCACAGGTATTTCGGCATCGGACAGAGCTGAGACAATCAAAGCTGTGCTTGACCCGGCGACTGAGACTGAGGATTTAGTCCGACCGGGGCATATGTTTCCACTGCGGGCTAGAGAGGGTGGCGTCCTGGTGCGGGCAGGGCATACCGAAGCTATAGTTGATTTAGCCAGGCTAGCCGGTCTTTATCCAGCAGGGGTTATCTGTGAGATTATGAATGAGGATGGCTCTATGGCACGGTTGCCTCAACTCGAGGTTATGTCGGAGAAATATGGGATTAAGATAGTTACTGTAGCTGACCTTATTGCCTATCGCCGTCGCCACGAAAAGCTAGTGCACCGAGTAGCTGAGGCTAAGTTGCCAACAGGCTACGGTGAGTTTACTGCTATTGCCTATAAAAGCGATATAGACCCTGATGAACACCTAGTCCTGGTGATGGGTGATATATCTACTGAGGAGCCGGTATTGGTTCGAGTTCACAGTGAATGTGTTACTGGCGATGTATTTGGTAGTCTTCGTTGTGATTGTGGTGACCAGATTGCTCTAGCCATGCAAAGTATAGCTCAGGAGGGGCGGGGTGTTTTCCTGTATATGAGGCAGGAGGGGCGAGGCATCGGCTTCCATAACAAGATTCGTGCCTATGCCCTTCAAGATGAAGGATTGGATACTGTGGAGGCTAATCTGTCTTTAGGCTTTGCTCCAGACCTGCGGGACTACGGCATAGGTGCTCAAATCCTGGCTGAGCTGGGTTTACACCAGATTCGATTGCTCACCAACAATCCTAAAAAGGTAATAGGTTTGGAAGGTTATGGTCTAAAGGTGGTAGAGACAATACCCATCATTACCGCTCCCAATCCACATAACCTTCATTACTTGGAGGTAAAGCGAAAAAAATTAGGTCATCTTTTAGAAACATCGGGTGAGTCCGATAGTTAGGGGTCGTCGGGGAAGATACTAAAGGAGAGTCAAAGAGAGGCGAAGCCTCTCTTATAATAAAGTCCCCTTCCCCTTGATAAGGGGAAGGGGATAAAGGGGATAGGGTTAATTAAATAATAATAAGGAGGAAGTAGTGAACAAGCATTTCGAAGGTATGTTACTGGGGAAAGGGCTGAAGTTTGGGCTGGTTGTCTCTCGTTTTAATGAGTTTATTACCAAGAAACTACTTGAGGGGGCACAAGATGCTTTGCTTCGCCACGGTGTTAGCCAGGGGGATATAGAGGTTGCCTGGGTGCCAGGCGCATTTGAAATTCCGCTGATAGCCAAAAAATTAGCCCAGACTAAGCGGTATGATGCTGTCATCTGCCTTGGGGCTGTAATTCGTGGTGAAACATCACACTTTGAATATATTGCTGCTCAGCTGGCTAGGGATATTTCAAGGGTGGGGTTAGACACCGGGCTGCCGGTTATTTACGGTGTAATCACCGCTGATACCTTAGAACAAGCTATTGAGCGGGCAGGAACTAAACAGGGGAATAAAGGCTTTCAGGCTGCAGCGAGTGCCATCGAAATGGCTAACCTACTCAGGAGCATAGGCTGATTATTAGAAGTCGGGCTAATGTCTGGATGTTTTCTTCAGTCAGTAACCTTACAGACTATATCTCCCCTTCTTACTCGCTCGCTAATCTTGACTCCTATCGAATCCCCGGCTTTAGCCTGTTCAACATCTGCGTTGTTAATTTGCATTGAGTCAACAACCAGTTCCATATCAGTGGTGTGACCCTTAATATGGATTTTATCACCCAGTTTCAAGGTCGCTGTTAACTCAATACCGGCTACCACGGGATGGGCAAAGAAGTCGGTGACCGTTCCGATTACCTCTTCAGGCATCTGGATACCTCCTTTATGTTTTATAAGGTTATTTTGTTGCCTTTAGATTAGTATACGCCATCTAGTTTGAGTAAATCAATATTTAATCTTTGACATAGCGTCACCTGTTGCCTATAATTAGTCCGATTATAATCTCCTGGAGGAGCAGACTTGGCAGAGGGAAATAAACCCGGTGTAATGGCTGAGGAGACGGCGTCGAATATTGAACATATTAAAAAGCGTCTGGATATGTTAGACCAGCGTCTAGATAATATCGATTCGGTGGTGACAGCCCTTGTTGAGCGAGTAATGAGCCAGCCCATTACTCTTAATATAACCTGCCCGCAGTGTGGCAAGAATATGGAGATTGCCATCATAGGTAAGGAGAAGCCAACAAGATAGGGCAGGTATATGAAATCCTGAATTAGGTAAGTACCCTTTTAGCTTATACTCAGTTATCTGGATACCATATTGAACCCACTTAATCTTCTTATTTTGATAAAGCTATCAAACCCTCTTTGCTCTCTGCGGACTAGTTATCTCAAAGACATTCTCAATCAAAGGATGGGCATAAGATGCTTGGGCTGATAATTATTGCTGTTTATTTTCTGGGTATGATTGCCATAGGGGTGATGAGTCGGGGAAAGGCAAGGGAGGTTGACGATTTTTTTGTTGCTGGTAGGAAAGGTTCCACTTTATTTATTACCGGTTCATTACTAGCTACTATTGTTGGCGGCTCAGCTACAGTAGGTATGGCTGGGTTAGGCTTTACACAAGGTTTGACCGGGGCATGGTGGTTATTAGTCGGCAGTGTTGGACTGGTGATTTTGGGGCTCTTTTGGGCTGAGAAGGTGAGGAAATTTGCCCTTTATACCCTCCCCGAGTTGGTAGAGAAGCAATATGATGGTCGGGTGGCTTTAGCCTCTTCGTTGCTCATTGTTGTTGCCTGGATAGGTATTATAGCCGGTCAGATTATAGCCTCAGGGAAAATATTGAGTGTGCTAGGGATAGGCAGTCCTCTTTTGTGGATGGTGCTTTTCACCATAGTATTCGTGGTTTATACCGTGTTGGGTGGTCAATATGCCGTTATCCGCACCGATACCCTGCAGGCAGTAATAATATTCGCCGGAATCTTTGGTGGGCTGGCATTACTCCTGTCGCATCTAGGGGGATGGAGTGGATTAAAGGCTTACCTTTCACCACAGCAATTTGCCTTTCCCCTTGGTTCTCAGTTCGGTGGGTATGAGCTGGTTAAGTATCTTTTACTGATTGGTTTAACCTATGTAGTTGGACCTGATATGTATTCCAGGTTGTTTTGTGCTAAGGATGGTAAAACAGCTAGGTCATCAGTATTCTGGACTGCCTTGCTTATTATTCCTTTTGCCTTTGGTATTACCGTAATTGGCATGGGAGCATCGGCTCTATTTCCTCAGATTTCACCAGAGCAAGCCCTGCCTATGGTAATGAACGAGATTCTCCCCCCATTTCTAGGTAGTATAGTCCTGGCTGCCTTACTCTGTGCGGTTATGTCATCGGCTGATACCTGCTTGTTGAGTGCCAGCACAATATTAACGATGGATGTAATCAGGCGATTTAAGCCTTCACTTAGCCAGGGGGAAATCCTGTCCATTTCTCGCTGGGGGATAGTGGTTCTGGGCTTGAGTTCTCTAATCTTGGCCTTAACTCTGAAGGGGATAATAAGTGCCCTTCTTTTTGCCTATACAATATATACCTGTGGCGTGATTTTGCCGGTAATTGCTGGCTTCTATAAGAGTAGGTTGAAGGTCACCCCTCTGGGAGCATTGGTAGCAATTGTAGGCGGGGGGTCAGCAGCTCTTATTAGCCGGTTAGTTGACATAAAGTATCTGGATCTGGGTAGTCTTTTGGTTAGTGGTTTACTCCTTTTTATAGTGAGTCTTATTGATAATAAAATAAAAAGCAGGAAGAGACTTCTAAATTTATAACCTGAACCATAACAGGTGGGCTATGTTGAGCCCGGTTTAAAGTGGTTTATTTGCTTGACCAGGCGAGGGGCTTCTAGTAGAATTACTGTTGTCTTTGTGGGCGGTTAGCTCAGTTGGTTAGAGCACTGCGTTGACATCGCAGAGGTCACTGGTTCAAATCCAGTATCGCCCACAACAGCATCAGTTCTATCTGAGGAATTGCCACTAAGAGAATTACTGGAAACCCTACTGGGGAAAGAAGGGAAAAGGCGATTGATATTGAGGCACAAGACTAATGAGGAACTGTTTCAGCTCTACGACAGCGACCTGGTGCTGAGGCTACACAATGCCAAAAACCTGAGCGACACCAACAAGATCCTAGCCCGGTTCCAGAAATACTTAAACGGTTATCCACCATCACCTGAGCTGGCTAAGGGATTCCTAGCCCAGTATGCCGACAGGAAACCCCGAACACTGTACCGCTATGCCCAGATGATAAGGGTATTTATGAAGTGGTACGGTGAGCCAATGGACGACCTTAAGGTTAAAGTGCCCAAGACATTGCCACCATACACCGAGGACAGCGACATTGAGAAGCTCTTTGCTGCCATTGAGAACAAGAAAACTCATAAGGGCTGCATAGTCCGGGACAGTCTCTTGACGGCACTGGCACTCAAAAGTGGCATGAGGCGAGGCGAACTGGCTAACCTTGAGCCCACGGATATTCACCCCGATTTCTTAGTAGTGCGCAACGGCAAAGGTGGTAAGGATAGGGTTATTCCCCTATCCTCAGTCATAGCCCAGAGACTACAGAACTTTATTGAGGGCATGCTGCCGACCGAGAAAGCCTTTAAGCTAAAAGCGCCATGTATATCAAACAAGATAAGGCAGTTTGCCAGAAAGGCAGGACTGGATAACTTTCACACTCATACTATGCGCCATAAATTTGCCACTGATTTACTTGAGGCTGGAGCCAACATTAAAGTGGTTCAGGAACTACTGGGACACGAAAATCTGGCTACCACTGAAGTTTATCTATCTATCACCAATCAGAGCTTGCGCGACGCTGTCAACCTGCTGGATGACCACCATCATCAAGAAAAGGCAGCGGAAACTAAGGGCGGGGCACTGAGATTCCTGGCAGACCTAACGACTATTCAGCAAAAAGACCACCCCAACTGGCACCCGAATATCGAGATTGTGAGTGGGGGTAATTGAAAGAAAGGGTGATGCTCTCAAAGACAGTCCCACTTGGCTGTGGCTAGAGTAGCGAGCATAGTAGCGGCGCTTCTTTTCTCTCTAGGGTAGTTGTAGATTTGCTCCGCCCCTTAGTAGGTATAATCAAATCTTTCGATTAGGTCAAAGGTATTGACCACATCTTCAGTTATTCCAGGATAAAATTCACCCATACTCACTAGCAAAGTGTTGGTACTAGTACCAACACTATTATTACACTAAGGCATTTACTGGTGTTAGGTGAATGATGCAACTTAAGTTGCGGAAAAGGGGTGGGGATATCGCAAACCAGACCTTGTTGACCTGATCAGCCTATTTATAGGCTACGGTTAACCATTCAGAACAAAAATGAGACGGCATGGCTATAGATAAAGGCATTTGCTGGTGGTTAGGCGAATATGCCAATTTAAGTTGGCACAAAGAGAACGTCTTGAGACAAGGCTTGATTTAAATCAAGCCTTCGCCAACTAAGACTAAAGCCTCTCTAATGGCTAAAGGCATTATCCAATCAAGCTACAAAAAGTGGGCCGGGTCACTTCCTGACCCAGGTCAACCTTTCTACGCAATAGACAAAACTCAAAAGGGATAGATTTGGCAAGGCGACAAAACTCTAGCTAATTGTGTTGGTTGGGGAGCGACATTTTTGTAAGCAGGCTGCCTAGACCACCCCTGCCTTTTGACCGCTGAACAAATCAAGCTATAGTTAATCTATTCCCCAATCCACCCAACTGCAAAAGTGGCTAGTCCCAAAATCTAAATATGAAGGATACGCTTAGCATTCTCCGCCAAGACCATCCGCTTTTCCTCATCGCTCAGAGGAAGCCGCAATAACTGTTCCAACTGTGGCTGAGGTGCGATTGCAGGAGAATCTGTTCCGAACATTATCCTCTCAACGCCAATCTTGCGCATTACCCGA
>DAOWJC010000059.1 GCA_030640595.1 Dehalococcoidia bacterium
AACTCCACCGGCAATCCATGTGTATCCCAACCGGCAATGCGCGGGGTATAATAGCCCTTCATCGCCTTATAGCGAGGGATAACATCCTTAAACACACGGGACAGCACATGATGTATACCCGGGCTACCATTAGCTGTAGGCGGTCCCTCATATAAAACAAAGCGAGGAGCACCTTGACGAGCATCTACGCTGCGCTCAAAGACATTATTATCTCTCCACCAGCCAAGTATGTTCTCCTCAACCTGGGGGAAATTAACCTTACTACTCACTGGACGGAACATAACCAAAAACCCTTTCTATATTGCATCTTTTAGGAATAAGATTTATCCTGCCGACATTACCAAATTGATAAACAATCTCTCAACCAAGCTTAATTGTGGAGCTAAGCGTAGCTGATATGCTACTATTCCTTGGGCAGAATAACTACCTTACGAGCCTCACCCTCACCAACGCTCTGAGTGGCAACATCAGGGTGCTCAGCTAAAGCAAGATGGACAATACGCCTCTCGTATGCTGGCATGGGTTCTAGCGCAAATGGGGTCCCCTTAGCCTTTACCTGCTCTGCGATTCGCCAAGCCAAAGCTCGCAATGCCTCATAACGGCGTTGCTTATACCCTTCCACATCAACAATTATAGGCACCCAAGCCTTCGTCTGATGACCGACAATAAGCCTAACAATATATTGTAGGCAGGAAAGGGTCTGCCCACGCCGCCCAATCAAAATACCCAGGTCATCACCCTTTATCTCAAGGGTAATAGGCGCAGTAACATCCTCTTCTACCTCAACAAAAGGTTTAGCCTGAGGCTCAATAGAAGCAGTTACCCCCATCATAGTAAGTAGTGACTCTAAGACGCGCTTGGCTACCCCAGCTATATCGCTCTCTTCCTCGGGCATCTTCACCAATGACCTCACTCTAATCCTGGCTTCCTCAGCACCCAGACCCAGGATGCCAGACTTACCTTCTTTTACGATGGTGACCTCTATCTCTTCTCGGCAGACGCCCAAACGCTCCAGGGCGCGCTGGATAGCCTCCTCCACGGTCTTGCCCCTCATCTCCAACCTTTTCATAGCCTAATTCCTCTTCCTCAGTAGAAGTCGGTTCAACAATATCAGCACCAATATCAGCCTCCCTCAAAGGTACCTCTTGCAGAGCAATACGCCTCTTATACCTTCTATCCCTAATAACTTGTTTCCCATCCGTTGATGGAACCAAGCCCCCCCACCCGCTGGCAACATACTGGAGACCAATTCTGATAACACTTGAAGTCACCCAAAAGAGAGCCAGCCCGCTGGGAAATGACAAACAAAGGAAGCCAAACATCAGTGGCATCATCCACAGCATCATCCGGCTCTGTGCCTGCTGTTTGGGGTCAGCAGTTGCGGGCATCGACATCTTCTGCTGTAGCCACATTGTGCCCCCAACCAGGATGGCTAGGAGCATATCAGGCATGGCCAGGTTCAACCACAGGAAATCCTTGCCCAAGGGCAAAATAGAATATACTACCGGCCAGGGGTAAAGATACCCAGACAAGTTTAGCAAACCTTCAGGAGCTACCGCCAGAGCCAGCATAATTGACTGGAAGAGAGCTATCCAGATGGGCATCTGGATTAACATCGGCACCAGGCAGCCGGCAGGGTTCATGCCAGACTCCTTATACAGCCTCATCTGCTCCTGAGCCAGTTTTTGCCTATCCTTGGCATACTTTTTCTGAAGCTCGGCAAGCTTTGGCTGAAGAGTCTGCATGCCTTTCATAGCATTAATTTGCTTCATAGTAAGTGGATAAATCAAAACATTAACAACGAGGGTCAGCGCAATAATAGCCAGCCCAAAACTACTAGCCAGATAATGAGATAGCACAATAAGGATGTTTATTACCGGCTGCTGAATAATTAACTCCCAATAGTTTAGGTCCAACGAAATCTACCTCACTCCTTACTCTTCAATGAGATGGACGTCAATATAGCACCCGTGTTGGCATTCACACGGTGAAGCATCAGGTCCTGAGTATGAATATAAACAACCCCATTGCTGACACAAAGTGGGCCGTATACCTCTTCTTCAATATCGGCTAGCCGTTTAAGCTTGTTGCTGCCGGTATCTATGGTATATATCACGCCCGTCCGCGAAGCAAAGATGATAGAGCTATTAACCACCACCGGTGCAGAGGAAATAGGACTTTCCAGGCTAAACTCAGCTACCTTATCCCTATTTCTAACATCTAAAGCATAAACCTTACCGTCAAGACTGCCAGCATAAACAGTGTTATTATAAGCTACCGGCTTTGCCCAGAACCAATTTTCAGCCATGAATTTCCATCTCAGACTGCCATCGGTAGTATCTACAGCATACAGATACCTATCCAAAGAACCAATATAAACCGTATTATCATAGACCAAGGGAGTAGAGACGATAGCTCCCTCAGTTTCGAACTCCCACTTCTTACTACCATCGGCAGCATTCAGGGCATACAGCTTTTTATCAAAGGAACCAATAAATAGCGTGTCGCCATCAATAACCGGCGTTGACCAAATCTTATCCCCGGTCTTAAAAGACTCCCATTGCCTATCACCGGTAGCCGCATCCAGAGCATAAACCCTCCCATCAGAACAGCCAAAATAGACCTTACCCTGAGCTACCACCAGTCCACCAACAATGGGCTGAAGATAGTCTTCACGGGGATAAACCCACCTCGTTGCCAGCGAACTGGAATTAAAGGCATAAATTTTACCATTATAGCCGCCGATGTAAACCAAATCTCCTGACACTGCAGGAGTTCCATATATAGCCACCCCAGCCGGTACTGCCGCACAGCCTCCCCCGGCCATTGGTGCGGCACAGCCCAGACCACCAGTTGGTTTAGCCCTTAACGGCTCTGACCATTGACGACTGTCATCGGCGATATTAACCGCTACCAGCCTACCCTCCTTGGAACCCACAAATAGAGTGCCATCAGATACTGCTCCCCCTGACCAACCGATAGGCTGCAAACCTTCAACACAGCCTAAACTGGTTAGCCCAACCATAAGAAGGATAACCAGCAGGAGCAATATCTTGCCTAACAATACTCTATTATGCCTAAACCACACTTACTTACTCCCTCATAAGAGAATGAGAATCACAGATGGGGTCATAACCACCCGAGTGGAAAGGATGACAACGGGCTAGTCGCTTTACTCCCAGCCACCCCCCTTTAAGGAAACCAAACCTTGAAATGGCTTCATAGGTATATTGAGAGCAAGTTGGGATAAAGCGGCAGGACGGCGGTATAACCTGCGACAGGGTTAACTGATAAAGTCTAATTAACTTTAAGGCAAGCCTCTTCATACTCCCTCGTCAATAATTGAGCTCGAGATAACAAACCCTCGACCGATTTCTCAAGATTAGCATAATTGGCAGTAGCCGCCGCAGGACGAGCAATAAATATAACATCCCATCCTGGCTTAATTGGCCTTAGCCGCAAGATTTCACGAAGCAAACGCTTTACCCTATTTCTTATCACCGCCTTACCTACTCGTTTGCTAACTGAGAAGCCACACCGAGATAAGGCAAGCCCGTTAGGCAAAGCCTTCACTACCAGTAGACTATTCGCCCACGAACTGCCTTTACTATAAACTAATGCATACTGTTCCGGCTTGGTAAGGTATTCTTCTCTCCCCATCGCTCTCTTAACCCAGTTTACTAATAAAGAAGTCGTATATCAAGGGAAGGTGCGGCGCCTGGTCAAAAACTTTTCCCTTTTCCCCGGATAGTAATCAAAACAGTTTTAGAAGGGCAACGCCCTGCTAAAAGCATTGTTTTCCTCTCCTTTAAAGGAAGGGGGGTTAAAGGGGTGAGATTGATAAATAACCTCAGCAAAGAGGCTGTCTCCGATGTCATACCACAGTCAATTTCTTACGACCTTTGAGCCGCCTTGCTCTTAAGATAGCTCGTCCACCCCGAGTACTCATTCTCGCCAGAAAGCCATGCTCACGCTTCCTTGGAATCTTCTTTGGTTGATAAGTCCTTTTCGGCACTCTAACTCCTCAATAGGTTAAGGATAAACGAGCTTCCCCGCCTCCTTATTTTGACACCTCCACCCCCAATCAAACTAATCGCCCGTGTCAACACTCCCCATCTCATGGATATGAGCTGGCACATATGGTATTAGGGCTAAGTGCCGCGCTCTCTTTATTGCCACCGCCAAGGCGCGCTGATGTTTAGCACAAACACCACTCCTACGACGCGGCGCTATCTTCCCTCTATCCGATATGTAGCTACGTAATTTCTCCGGGTATTTATAATCTATCGACTCAACCTTATCAACACAAAAGGAGCAAAACTTACGCCTAGCTACATATCTTGGCCTACTCAGCCTTTCCTTTGGTTTACTAGGTTTTCGTTTAACCACTGGTTATAAGCTTCCTGCTTCCTATTAAGCTTGCTAAATTCCAATCTCTACTTAAAAGGGAATATCCTCCGGCTCTATCTCACCAACTCCTCCCTCACCAACTCCACCTTCCTCAACCTTCTCCTCAACCTTCTCCTCAGGGAGAGGGGCTGCTGCCTGCCTATCAAGGAATGTTACCCTATTGGCTATTATTTCGGGGCGATAATGCTTTTGCCCATCCTGGCTCTCCCAGGTGCGCGTATGTAGTCTACCCTCAGCGTAAACAAGCCGACCCTTAGTTAGAAACTGGTTGCATTGTTCAGCTAGCTTACCCCAAGCAACCACAGTAAACCACTCTGTCTCCTCTCTACGCTCACCTTCAGGGGTAGAATACACCCGATTAGTGGCAACGCTAAACGAGGTTACCGGATTGCCATTAGGGGTAAAGCGCATTTCAGGGTCACTCCCAAGATTACCGATAATCATTACTTTATTTAAGCTTGCCATTGTCTTAAGACTCCTTTCACCCTCCCCAGACACCTGCGGGGAACAGGCATTCCTCCCGATTAACTACTCAATTTTATCAACAGATGCCGCAGAATCTCCTCGGAAATCTGCAGGTTCGCCTCAAGTTCTTTGCTCAATGCAGGCTTCAATTTAAACCGAGACAACACATAACTGCCCTCTTCAAAATGCTTTATAGGATAGGCCAGCCTTCTTTTACCCCACTGTTCTACATCGGAAATGATACCTCCCTTCCCTGTAATAAACTGACTTACATTATCTATTACGGCATCAAATTTCTCCTCTAGAACCTCCGGACTAATAATTAATACCAGTTCGTAATCACGCAAGTGCTCATCTTCTACCTTCTTGGGTACCATTTATCTCCCCTAGAATTTATAGTGCATTATACCATACGCTAAGGAGTATAAACAATGCAAGTGTCACCTATCTGACCAAGCCTATCATACTGGTTAGCGTAGTGATAGGCAATCCAGCTACCAAACTAGCTTGACCCCGTTAGAGTTCCTAAACGGGGTTGACACGATGTATTGCTCCTGATAGACTTTAGCATTGAACCAGAATGGCCCCGTGGTGTAGTGGACAAACATGACGCCCTGTCACGGCGTAGATCAGGGGTTCGAATCCCCTCGGGGTCGCTTATCTTGTCAGCACGCATCTGCCTTACGGAGAGCTCCTCAAACTGCCCCCCCTGCGATTCGACTATGACGAACTGCTTCGCGGCGATGCAACTATGGCCGGGGTTGCTAAGCCTGCTGGTAGCATGAGTGTCAAGCAACCGTGCACTATTGTGCGGCTCAGACAGATAGGGGGTAGCTGTTTTTAATTAACGTCGTGTTGCGTGGGATATATTCGTCGTTTTTACGCAGGTAGGGGTTTGGTTGGTTTTGAATTTCTGTCGCGGTATGCCTGCTTTCCGCCAGGTTGCATCAGAGTCGTAACTGCATCTTTATGTGTTTGATGCCAGCCTCCCAAAAAGGTGCTCCTGTTTCTTCAAAGCCGCACGATTTGTAGAAGGCAGTCAGTACATATTGGGCATGCAGAACCACGTGCTCTATCCGCTTGGTCTTTAGTTCCCCCTTCAGAAAGGAAATAATATTGCTGCCGATTCCTCTCCCACGAAATGGTTTCAAAACAGCCATCCTCTCTACCTTTGCTTGATTGGTAGTTGGGAATCGAACCCTGGCTGTGCCAATAACTCTCTCCCCGTCTTTAACCACGATGTGCAACGCTTCCCCGTCAAGGCCATCGTACTCCAAGTCCTCCGACACCCCTTGCTCTTCAACAAAAACTTGTCTCCTTACTTCAAGGGCGCCCCTTAGTTCCTCGTCATTGGTGGCCAGCTTAAATGTGACGTTGTCAATATCCATAATGTATGTAACAATATCATTCAGCGAGTTATCACAATTATAACATAGGGATGCTAAACGTACTGGCAATATGGAGGAGCTAGAGATGGTCAATAGTGAAGGATTCAAATGTAAGTAGCTTTATATATTCGTAAATTCATATGGTATAAGTGTAGACGGCACACACCAAATATGGTAGACTTTCACCCAAGTGAAGAACAAGGAGGGAAATATGAAACGTCTTATTGGGTATGTCCTGATTGGGCTGATACTGTTCAGCCTGGTGCTAACTGGCTGCGGCCCAAAGGCAGCGAAGATTCGTATCGCCACCGATGCCACGTGGCCACCCTTCGAATCTATCAATGAACAAACTAAGGAGATCGAAGGGTTTGATATTGACTTGATGACAGCCATTGCCGAAAAATCAGGCCTCGACATTGAGTTTATCAACGTAGCCTGGGACCCACTTCTAGCTGGGATTGCGCAGTGCCAGTATGATGCGGCTATCTCAGCCATGACCATCACCGAAGAGCGCAAGAAACAGTTTCTCTTCTCCGACCCCTATTTTGAGGCAGGGCAGATTGTCACAGTGCTCATAGACAACACCGACATCACCGACAAAGATGCACTGTCGGGTAAGGTTGTCGGGGCGCAAATCGGGACCACCGGCTCCTTTGAGGTGGAGAAGATAGCGGGAGCAACCCTCAAGACATACGATGATATCGGTCTGGCTTATCAGGATTTGATGAACAGGCAAATTGATGCCATTATCGCCGATAATCCCTTAGCCCTGGGATATGTGGGTGAGAACCCGGATAAACTCAAAACAGTAGGTGGGGCCTTTACCGAAGAAAATTATGGAATCGCCGTCTGCAAGACCAAAGAAGATTTGTTAGCAAAAATCAACGCCGGCTTGAAAGCAGTTAAAGCAGAAGGGCTAATTGAAAAACTGGTCGAGAAGTGGCTTTAGAGCCAGTAAATAACTGAATTCATATTTGCGAAAGCCTCTGAGGGCGGGTCCCCAAAGCTATTTCGAGGAGTCCCGTGGACGGACAGCTGAAACCTAGACCCAGCGGAAGTAAACTGGCTTATCTTCCTGGTGCTGAGTCGATTACACGCATTGACCCCTGGTGGGGGCTGGTGGTTTTGGTGGTTGGCTTGACGGTAACTTTGGTTACGGTAAGAGCCGACCCCTTCTGGCGTATTCTACTCTTTGTGCGTGATGGTGTCGCCGTAACCGCTTTTATTACGGTTTCAGCGTTTATGTTTACTTTAATAGCGGGTATGATTGGGGGCTTGGGGCGGCTCTCACGGAACCCGGTTATTCATGGCGTTGCCACGCTCTACGTTGAAATAGTCCGGGGTATCCCTCTTCTGGTACAGTTAATCTGGTGGTATTTTGCCTTTCCGGTAGTGGTCCAAGGGATTGGGCGGTGGCTCAATATCGCGGCTATAGCTAACTATCAGTCCAACGCCATTTTTACCGCCGTTACTGGCCTAACAGTTTGCTATGGTGCTTACATGAGCGAGATTTACCGAGCTGGCATTCAGAGTGTTCCCAAAGACCAAGCGGAAGCCGCCCGTAGCCTAGGAATGACGCATTTCCAGTCCATGCGTCACGTGATATTACCGCAGGCAGTCCGTATGGTTCTGCCGCCAGTGGGCAATGAGTTTATTGCCTTGCTCAAGGATTCGTGCCTCGTCAGTGTGGTGGCAGTAGCTGATTTGACCCGTCGAGGGCGTGAATTTATGGCGGTGCACTTCAACCCTATTGAGGTGTGGACAATGGTCGCCTTGCTGTATTTGATTATGACCTTGTTCCTGGCTCGCTTGGTAAGCTGGGTCGAGAAAAAGGCTCACTTTGAAAGATAAGTATAATGGAACCCATTATCCATATTGAGAATATTCATAAACACTTCGGCAAAGTTCATGCGTTGCGAGGGGTAAGCCTGGATGTGCATAAAGGTGAAGTGGTTGTGATTATCGGCCCCTCCGGATCAGGTAAGTCTACCTTACTGCGCTGCATCAATCGTCTTGAGGAATACGATGCAGGCAGAATTGTGGTGGATGGCATTCTTTTGGACAATGCCCAAAATATCAATGCCGTTCGCCAAGAAATTGGGATGGTGTTCCAGTCGTTTAGTTTGTTTGCTCACCTCACAGTGATGGAAAACCTGACGCTGGCGCAGCGCGTAGTGCGTAAACGTTCCAGAGATGAATCACAGGAAATTGCCCTTGAACTTTTGACAAAAGTGGGAATTCCGGACAAAGCCCAGGCTTACCCCATCCAACTTTCCGGCGGGCAGCAGCAACGCGTGGCTATTGCACGGGCTCTAGCGATGAATCCCAAAATCATGCTATTCGATGAACCAACCAGTGCGCTCGACCCCGAGATGATCAAAGAGGTGTTGGATGTGATGTTAGCCCTAGCTAGAGAGGGGATGACTATGGTTGTAGTTTCGCATGAGATGGGATTTGCGCGTGCCGCCGCCAACCGCATGATTCTTATGGATGAGGGCCAGATTATTGAAGAAGCCACACCTGAAAAATTCTTTACCTCCAGCCACGAGCGTACCAAGCAATTCCTTAGTACGGTGCTACACATGTACTAGTCAGCTTAGAATAGGCGAAAGAGCTTATCATTATCCTGACACCCTATGCCCTATCTGTTTTGACTCCTGCCTCCACCGTCTCAGACATTGCATATCTATATCCGGTCTTTGAGTATAGATAATTGGTTCCCCTTGCTATCCTCTCAGTTCCTACCTTGTTTATTGGATGTAGATCCGGGGTACCCTTTTGCTCACAGCAGCAACTACTTCGTTAACGATGGTGCCGATTTTGGTTGCAATCTCCTCCACAGGGAGGTCTTCGCCGAACAGAATTACGTCGTCCCCTGGTTGGACGTCTTCCACATCGGAGACATCTACCATGCACATATCCATACAAACATTGCCGATGATTGGAACGCGACGTCCCTTAATCAATACCTCCCCACGATTTGACAGCAGCCGGTTATAGCCATCACCATATCCCACCGGAAGCGTGGCTACCGTAGTCTTTTTCCTGGTGACGAATGTCCTCCCATAACCGATAGGGGTTCCAGAGGGGACTACCTTGACCTGAGAGACCTTAGTTTTAAAGGTCATGGCTGGTCTTAACTCGATACTGCGACTGACTTCTGTAGAGGAATAGAGACCGTAGATCATGAGTCCTGGTCTAACCATATCATAATAGGATTGAGGAAGGTCTAGTACTCCTGCACTGTTTGCCATGTGTTTTTTGGGCATCTCAATGCCAGCAAGCCGAAGGTTACTAATAACCTGCTCAAAAAGTTGGAGTTGTCCCATTGAGAAGGTCTTATCTCTTTCATCCGCTGAAGGAAAGTGGCTGAATATTCCTTCAAGATTTAAATTTTTAAAGCCCATGACCTTGCGGACGAAGGGGACTGCATCCTCAGGATTTATCCCAATCCGCCCCATACCTGTGTCCACCTTGACATGCACGTCAACCTTAGTGGAAGCCTTGCCTGCTTCGCCGTCCAATGCCTCCAAGAGTTCAACAGAGGCGACCGCCTGTGATAAACGGAACTTTACCACCTTATACGCTTCCTTCGGCTGAATCAACCCTACGACCAGGATGGGAGCCTCAATCCCTGCTTCTCTGAGCTGTTGTCCTTCCTCGGGGAGGGCGACTCCGAGAGAATCTGCACCGCTTCCGAGGGCTGCTTGGCTAACTTCCACGGCACCATGTCCGTAGCCATCAGCCTTAACCATGGTCATCATGCCTCTTTCGTTTCCTATCTTCTTTCGTATTTCAGCCACGTTATAGGACACTGCTCCGAGATCGATGATTACCCTTGTGGCTCTTTCAACACTTTGCCTTGCTTGTCCCATCTGCCAATCCTCCTAAAATATTTCAATTATGCCATATTGAACAGCTCCGCCCTAAGATGAACACTCTCAGATACAAGGACTCTTTAAGAAAAGCCACGAGAAAGCTTCGTGTGTATGGCAAGCTCTTGATGGTAAGCAAATACGGCCGGCAAGCCCCCGGTATGAACAAAAACTACGGTGTCCTTTGAGGTAAATTGACCTTTGTGGATAAGATCTATGAGCCCGGCCATAGCTTTTCCGGTGTAGACGGGATCTAAGAAGATGCCCTCCATCTGGGCAACTAACCTAATAGCCTCAATGCAATCGTCGGTGATTATTCCATAGCCTTGACCTATATAATCATCGTAAAGCGTTACCTCGTCTGGAGTGACGGCTACATCCAGAGCTAGCAATTTGGCAGCCTCATTAACTAGGGTGACAACTTCATCTATAGCCTTGCCTTTCTTAGACATGACGCTAATGCCAACCACATTAAGGGGAAGTTTGAGCTGTTTGAATCCCAGAACCAGTCCCGCCTGGGTACCTCCTCCGCCATGGGGCAAAACCACATATTGAGCACCTATTTTCTGGTCCTTTAATTGTTGGCCGATTTCTTCGGCAGCGTTAACCCAGCCAACAATCCCCAGAGGAATGTCAGCTCCAGCCGGAATTACCAGGGGATTACGCCCCTTGCTGCGCAGCTCATCAGCCAGTTCATTCATCTTTTTGAGCATGGTGGTAAACATTTCACTTGGATCGGCAACGTCAAGAATATTAACTGCTGAATTGAGGATGTCATGGAGGAGAAGATTTCCCTGCTTCTCCACGTGGACACCTTTAACCAATAGTAGGTAGGTTTCCATCCCTAACTTACGGGCAGCGGCTGCCATCTGAAGGGCGAAATTAGACTGCGAGCTGCCGCTAGTTATAACAGTATCGACTCCCTTTTGCTGGGCATCAGCCATCACGAACTCAAGCTTGCGGCACTTGTTACCACCCAATGCTAGCCCTGTCAGGTCATCACGCTTGATTATGATACGTGGCCCACTCAGGGCTGCCGACAAGCGGCGAGCCTCCATCAAGGGAGTAGGGTAGTTACCCAGGGATACACGAGGCAATTTAGCTATTGACGGTATCATTTTCCCCTCCTTATTACTCGATTCCCATAATCAGCCGGGGCAGGAACAAGGACAGGTCGGGCCAATAGGTGGTGACCAGCACCATCGGCAGGCAGCCCAGGAACATAAAGGTCAGCGCCGGTTTTATCATTTCGTCGAACCTGCAATTGCCTATCCGTCCTGCCAGGTAGAGGATGGGGGCGCAGGGTGGTGTCACATTGCCCA
>DAOWJC010000061.1 GCA_030640595.1 Dehalococcoidia bacterium
AGGCTTCCCGTTCCTGGTAAAGCATACTGACCATCGTCGTTCCTGAGTTCGACGGTTAGCTTTCCCTGGCTCTGCCCAGACGCTCCGCTCTCCTGCCTCACCGACAGAATATCGGTGGCCAGGTCAAGGCTCTGAATAGTGAGCGGGGCTCTCCATACTCCAGCCGGGCTTGATAGCCAGCAATAGTCGCCAAAATGAGCGATAGCCAAGCCATACTCGCTGGACAGATTGAACGGGACTGGCTCACGCCACAGTGAACTCAAGAAGGCGGCATCGGTGACGGAGTGGCTCCAGAAGGGACGGTTATAGGCTTCGGTGCCGGTAAACTTCTCGACATAGAAACCCCGGTAAACATCTGGCTTATCCATAAAGGCTCCGTGGTATTCAAAGTCGCCATCCGACGGGGCTGAGGCGAACTCCTTAAGCTCTGACCAGTTGCCGGCGGCTATATCACCACCATCGCCATAGATTAAGCTCCACAGCTTGTAATTGCCTGCGGTATCCTTCCCGGTGACAAAGAGGTTCCAGTCGCTATCATAGACAGTAGCCACTCCCAATAAATCACCGGTAGTCTTATCCCAAACGGCTTTGGTCTGCCAGGCACCAGCGACATGCTTCTTAACATAAAGGTTAGTTTGGTCGGCGAAGAAGATAGCCAAATCCCCGTTAGGTTTATAGGCGGCAGCCAATCCGTTGATGGCGGTGGTTGGGGAGTAATCGATGAGCTCAGGGCTTCCCCAGGTGACACCGTAGTCGGTGCTCTTTATGCGTTTGATTTCCCTCGAGCTGTTTGTCCAGAAGATAGAGACCTCCGCACCCAGGGAAGCACAGGCACAAACTAGAACATTATATTGGTTAGTGTAAGTCCACTGGCTGTAGTCGCTCGATGGGCCGGGATTAGCTACTCTCTGACGGTAGAGCTTCCGAGAGTCAGCAGGCAGGGTTATTCTGACCCTGATGAGAGAGCCGTCGCCTGGCATGGTTAGGGCATGAAAGTAGTCGTCCTCTGAGCCGGTATAGAGCCTGGTCCAGTCAAACTTGACTACACCAGAAATGGCATTCTTGGCTTCCACCTTGACATAGGGGCTGTGGGTAGCCTGTTTCTGGGCAGCTAGTAGTGTTGATGTTAGGCTTCGCACTGTTCTCTCCTTTTGATTTACTCGCTACCCTGTTGGTCTGGGATATATTCCTTACCCCAGAAGAGATGACCGGCGATGTAGCCTAAGGCAAAGACCAAGAGAAGCCAGAATATCAAGCCCCAAAGCCAATGCCCCAGGAGTGCCCCAACGGCAACGAGACCTATAATCCACAGACCCTCAAACCTATGCCAGGTATCCCGGATAATATAAGTCCAGGGTCTTCCACCAATTCTTGACCACAGGGCTTTATAGATATTTATCTACCTCACCCCCTTAATCCCCCTCTCCTTCAAAGGAGAGGGGGAGGTATTGCTTAAAGAGGGGCTTCGCCCCTCTTAGACACCCGCTTGTTAGGGGGTGACGCCTACGCCAAAGCTGCCAGAGTATCGGGTAGGGGTTTATCGGCTTTTAGGTAGTGCCCTGCCAGGTGTTTAGCCGCGTTTAGGATTTCCTCAGGGCTGGCGTCTACCCTCTGCTCTCGATGTCCCCCGGGGGACAGGGCAGCCACGGCCGGACCCATCCTGTCCCAGTCAACCGTCTTCTCAATATCCAACTTCCTCCGTAAGGCTCTAAAGATACTCTTCTTGTGATGGGGTAGCTTCCAGGTATCGGGGTCGTCAGGGTCGCTGACGATGGCAAACGCCTCCTTAGGTAAGCCTTCTTTGGTTTTGGGTAGCCCTGCTTTTACGCTAGTCATAATAGCCTCCTCAACAGGATTGCTTCCTCACTTCGTTCCCTCAAATGACCCTTTAATCATGGTCCGTAGTCGGTTGATTTAGACACTGGGGGGTAGTAGGGTTTGTAGAGCTGGCTGATTCTGACTCTATTTCTTCTCCCCAGCCTCTTTAGCTCCTGCTTAAAAAAGTTAAACCTCTCGTTACCCCAGTTTAGGAACTCCCTGGGGGTTATCGTGCCGCCAACATTAACCCGGTTGATGGCATAGGCTGCCCACTCAACGGCAGCATAGCCACAGGCACCGGCAGCGATTAGGTCCTCATACTTGATGGGGATGGTAGAGCTTTCACCAAGGGTATGGAGCTTACCGTGGTAGATATAAGCATTTGAGCCATCGGGGACTTCATCACCAAGCAGGGTCAGGATATCTGCCCACAGGGTAAAGCGCTGGTATCGCTTGGGGAACTTGTCCACCGGGTATTCCACAGCCTCGACCATAATGCGGTCGGTTATGGTAGATATATCAATCTCCCTGGAGCCTGAGGTAGTAGCCTTGGTTGCCTTCTGCTCATAGGGGATAGCCTGAGAGAATTCCTTAACCGCATGGCTTATGTGCCTGTCCAGCTCGTCATCCGACCAGCGGTAGTTAGCCGCATCCTCATCATGAAGGTCTCGGCGGACTATACCTCTCATTTCAGTCAAAGTCATAGCTTCCTCACCTCTAACTTTCTGACCTCCACCCTCTCCAACCTGGTGCAGGGCAAACCTTCATCGTGTCGACAAATCTCCAAATCACAGAAGGCTATTTCCTCGTTATCTTCGCCCTCGTTGACGCTGGTTGCCTCCTCGGATAAAGACTTGGCGTAATTCATTAAAGTCCTTGCCGTCGCCTCATCTTTAAAGGATAAATCCATACGAACTCTGTATATCATTACCACGCTCCAAATAGATGTTTTTCTCGGTTAAAGTGATTCTGTATTTCCAAGACACTCAATGCTCTATTGTATATTCTAGGCAGGGCTAAATATCCATCAAATACCATTGCTACTGCTGGTCTATACGCACCCAGCATAAGGTCTTGATTGGCTTTGGGGGACATCGTGCTTGGGTCTGTGGAAGCCTGAAGGACGCCGTCAACGCACATTTTCATCCCGCCGGAGCCAAAAGTAACCCCGATTAGATGCCAATTAGTGTCTGTAGGAGCATCAGAATAGACGTTCTTATTCCCGGTATTATAGAGAAAGAACCTATACTTCCCGTCCGCTACAGAGACGGATAGGAAGGCATCGCCTTCATTATTGCCTGCAGCATCAGTCGAGAATAATATCTCATTAGCTGCGAGGGCAAAGGCACTCTTAGCCCAAATAAGCCAAGTGCCGTCATCGGGGAAAAGGCTAGCATCACTTCCTAAGTTTACTTTATCGTCGCCAGCTCCACCGCCATCAAAACTCAGACACCAAAGCCCACTGGGTAGCCTTACCCAGGTTGCGCCAGTTATTGTGCCGATATTCCCATAAGGGCTTCGGTCATAGATTTTGTTACCACCACCCGGCAATCCAAGGAGATGCAACCCACAGCCAATAGGCGGGATAGACAAGCCGTTAGCACGAGCTGACCTCTGATTGATGGTGCCAATCTTACCTGCTGACCAGTTCATGGTTACACCACCCTATAGACTACTCTGACATAGCTTGAGTTTTTCACCTTAGCCCGACCCTCGCTGGCTTCGTTGCACTGGAGGATAAGCCTAATCTCAAAGGGGACTTCCTGGAAATTGGCTACAGGTGTAAAGTAACCGCTCCGGGTATGAGATTCATAAGTTGTCCCGATATCGGTTTCGGTGACGGCAGGATGCAGGTCAACCCAGGTGCCGTCCTTGTTTCTTGCCTGCCACTTCCAGATAAGGTCAGCGGTAGCCGAGGAGACTGCCTTAAACTCGGCAGTGAGCCCGAACTCTACCCAGAGGATATCCCCCTCCAAGCCAGGGTCAACCAGCTTGGTCAGGACATCGACATCAACATCGGCATCACCGGTGGTAACCTCATCAGAGTACTGGACTCCGTCCGAGGTCAGGTCGCCCGATACCAGACGGTCTTCAAAGTCCCGGTTGATATCAACTCTGACCGGGATTTCATCAGGAGCAATGACAATTGCCTTCATGTTCGCCTCCGTGGGGGAGGTTCAAGCTTAA
>DAOWJC010000035.1 GCA_030640595.1 Dehalococcoidia bacterium
ACTTCCTCAAGGTCGGCTTTGCCGCTGAAAGCGAAGACGTGGTAGCTAATGCCAGGCAGAAGCTAGAGAAAAAACAGCTTGACCTCATTGTGGCTAACGATATTACTGACGCCAGTAGCGGTTTTGGTGCTGATACCAATAAAGTAACCCTGATTGACCGAAAGGGTAATATAGAAAGTCTACCCCTGCTAACCAAAAGAGAGGTAGCTGATAGGATACTGGATAAGGTGGTGGGGCTTCTTAAGCCCCGCTAAAGGAGAGAATCAGTGCAAGCTCAATGTGTGCCTGAAATTGACGTTCTTATCGCAGTAGTAAAGTGGCTTCATTTGAAGGGGTGGCAAATTGAAAGGGTCTCTATGCCACATGGCCGAGGGATTGACTCGATTATGAATAGAAATAAGCTAGAAGCCGAGCTTACTAGCGCTGGCATACCAATTAGCAACATAAAGTTTATACAGGCGGGAGAAGATATTAGAGCTAGACAGGGAAATAATCTCTGGAAAATAGAGTGTAAATGTTTAGGCAGCGGTAAGCGCACAACAGATAAAAATCATTTTGACAGGGCAGTTGCTAGCACCGTGTCATATTACACCCAAAAAGAAGGATTACGACTTGGTCTTGCATTGCCTGAGGGATATGAAAGATATCTTAAGAATAAGTTGCCTCAGACTCTTAGAGAAGCGATTAATTTATGGTTATTCGTATATGTTAGCGCAGATGATTTCCTCGCTGTATTTGAACCCAAAGAGGAATTACCATTCTAAATATATAAGTAGAAATATGGGGCATAATCCCCTATACGGGAAGTCCAAGAGGGGGCGAAGCTCTCTCTCCAAAATCCCTCCCCCTCTCCTTGTAAGGAGAGGGGGATTAAGGGGGTGAGGTTGTTAAGTGAATTCTGAACAAGGGAAGAAGTGAACAGTGAACAACGAAGTAAAAGGTATTGGTAAGTTCTGTGAGTCAACTTGCCCAATCTGCGTTGCCGCTAGGGGGAAAGCAAAATGGCTCAAGCCGTTAGTCAAGGTTGCATATTACTGCCTCTGCGGAAAGCCAGCTATGTTTCTTAGGATACCAACGCCTTGTACTTCGAGAGAGAAGCAGACGGGGAAAAAGCCGTGGGAGTAGTAGAACAAGCATGGCAGAAGCGTTGAATGTTGAATATGAAATGCCGAAAGCCTATGAGCCGGGGAAGGTTGAGGCTAAGTGGTATAAGTTCTGGCTGGAGAAGGGTTACTTCAAGCCCAGGATAGACCCGGGAAAGAAGCCCTTTGTCATCGTCATGCCACCACCCAATGTTACCGGCGAGCTTCACATCGGGCATGCCTTAACCGCCACGCTAGAGGACATTATGACCCGCTGGCATCGGATGAAGGGCGACCCCACCCTTTGGCTCCCCGGTATTGACCATGCTGGCATCGCTGCCCAGGTGGTGGTGGAGCAACTACTGGCTCAAGAAGGGCTAGACCGACATCAGTTGGGCAGGGATAAATTCCTGAAGAGAATGAGGCAGTGGGCAGACGAGTGCCGTGGCACTATTTCCAGGCAACACCAGAGGCTGGGCGCTTCCTGCGACTGGAGCCGGGAGAAATTTACTCTGGATGAGGGACCAAGTCGGGCGGTGCGCACTGCCTTCGTCCGTCTATACAACAAAGGGTTAATCTACAGGGGGGAACGGATTATCAACTGGTGCCCCCGCTGTGCTACTGCCCTCTCTGACCTTGAAGTAGAACACAAAGAAATAATGGGGTATCTATATTATGTTCGCTATCCTATGGCTGGGAGCGACAAAGATTTTATAACCGTAGCCACCACCCGACCCGAGACAATACTTGGTGACACCGCCGTAGCCGTCAACCCCAAAGATGACCGGTTCAAGGCTATGATAGGGAAGAAGGTTATCCTTCCCGCAGTGAACAGGGTAATACCTATTGTGGCTGATGAGGCGGTTGACCCTGGCTTTGGCACCGGTGCGGTTAAAGTCACTCCGGCTCATGACCAGGTAGACTTTGAGATAGCCCAGCGCCAAGGACTGCCTCTGGTAAATATACTGAATCCTGATGCTACCATGAATGAGAATGCCGGACCCTATGCTGGGCTCGACCGATTCTCCTGCCGTCGGGCTATACTATCCGACCTGGAGAAAGACGGGTTTCTGGTAAAGACTGAGCCCTATACCCACTCGGTGGGGCACTGCGACCGCTGCCAGACAGTTATTGAACCGCTCGCCAGCAAGCAGTGGTTTATCAACAGCCAACCACTGGCTAAAGCGGCTATCAATGCCGTGTTAGACGGGCGTATTACCATTATTCCCTCCCGATTTAACAAGGTCTACCTCAACTGGATGGAGAATATTCGTGATTGGTGCATCAGCCGCCAGCTATGGTGGGGACACCGAATCCCGGTATGGTATTGTCAGGACTGCGGGGAGCTGACGGTAACTGTTGAAGATGCCAAAGCCTGTAGCCATTGTGGCTCAGCCAATATCAACCAAGACCCGGATGTTCTGGATACCTGGTTTAGCTCAGCACTATGGACTCACTCCACCCTGGGCTGGCCTGATGATACCGAAGAGTTAGGCTACTTTTACCCTGGCGCAGTAATGGAAACTGGCTATGACATCCTCTTTTTCTGGGTAGCCAGAATGATTATGATGGGTCTGGAGGATACTGGCGACATCCCCTTCAGCACCGTTTACCTTCACGGTCTGGTGCGCGATGAGAAGGGGGAGAAGATGAGCAAGATTAAGGGCAATGTGCTTAATCCGATTGACACACTGGAGAAATACGGCACCGATGCCCTGCGCTTTGCCCTATCCACGGGCACATCACCGGGAAATGATATCAAGCTAACCACATCAAGGTTAGAGGCCGGTCGCAACTTTGCCAACAAGCTGTGGAATGCCACTCGGTTCGTAGTCAGGAGCATTGAGCCCGACCGCACCGATATGGAAATTCAGTGGAACTTGCTCCCGGTAGAAGACCGCTGGATTCTATCCCGTTTGAGTGGCACTATATCCAGTGTAACCAGTCTAGCCGAAGGCTTCCAGTTTGGCGAAGCCCAGAGGCAACTCTATGATTTCCTGTGGGGTGAATTCTGCGACTGGTATATTGAACTAGCCAAGATTCGCCTTCGCTCCACCACAAGGGGAGTGCCATCGCCTGTCCCGGTTCTGGTTTATGTTCTGGAGACCTCGCTCCGTTTGCTGCACCCCTATATGCCCTTCGTCACCGAAGAGCTGTGGCAAAACCTCAAGAAACATCTACCCCAGGACTGGCAAGCCACTGAGTCCATAATGGTAGCCGCTTACCCTGATGGCACAGGAATAGCCACTGACCCAGAAGCTGAACGAATTATGGAACCGGTAATAGAAATAATACACTCTATTCGCAATGCCCGGGCTCAATACAAGGTAGAGAGCACAAGGTGGATTGAGGCGCAAATCTATAGTGGCAAGCTTACACCAGCCATCACCCCCTATTCTCAAGCTATCCAGACCCTGGCTAGAGCAAGACCGGTTATCTTCCTGGACAAGAGACAAGAAGGGCTACCAACTGAAAATGCCCTGGTATTAGTGCTAAAAGAGACCGAGGTAACCATACCTATGGAAAGCATGGTCAATCTGGAAGCTGAGAAGAAACGGCTACAGGAGGAGATAGAACAAAGCCAAGCCGAGGTGGCTCAGCTTGAAAAAAGGCTCAAGGATAAGGAGTTTCTGACCAAGGCGCCGCCGGCTATCGTGGAAAAGGAACGAAGTAAACTAGCCACAAGAAAAGATAAACTGGAAAGGTTAAAGCAACAAATCCTTAAATATTAGGAGGAGGAGAATGTTCGAGAGAATACTTGTTCCGTTGGATGGTTCTAAAGTAGGTGAGTCTGCCTTGCCCTATATTGAGGAACTGGTATCTAAGCTATCGCCAGAGGTAAAGGTAGAGGTTACTCTCTTTCAGGTAGTAACAACACTGACTCACTTTGTTACCGTTAGGGAAGCAGGCACCGAAATTCCCTATACTGAGGAAGAAATGGAGCAAATCAAGGGAGAGGCTACGGACTACCTTAATAAGGCTGGTGAAGGCTTAAGAAGCAAAGGGGCCATTGTGAAGTGTAAAGTGGGAGTCGGCAAAGCTGCCGAGGAGATTATCAAAGCCGCTGACGAAATCAATGCTGACTGGATTGCTATGTCAACACACGGACGCTCAGGTATTAGTCGGTGGGCTTTCGGCAGTGTTACTGACAAGGTATTACGGGGAGGAAACAAGCCAATGCTCATGGTGAGAGCACCGAGAGGGGCTGGGAAGACATAGCTACCTCGCAGGTATGCTCTCTTGCTCATTAAGATTGAATCCCATTTTACCTCTAGAGTCTTACTTTAATAGCCAGATGTCCAGACACATGGTAAGGAATATCAAACCCAGATACGGGAAAGCCGATAGCTTATATAGCCTCCAGGCATCCTGAGAGTCACTAGAAACCGCCAATCGTGAACCGGCATAAACCATAGTGATACCCAGTAGATTGACTAATATTAGATAAAGCCAGGCAAAGCCGCCTACGAAATAGAGACCAATAGAAGCGGCGTAAAGCACCAGGGAGAACGCCAGCAACACCTTTACTGCGTCTTTAACCTGCCAACTCATTGGGAAGTAGCTTATTCCAGCCCCAAGATAGTCCTCCCGATTAGCAATCATAATGCTCCAAACATGAAGCGGCAGCCAAATAGCAATAAGAAGGCATAGAAACAATATTTCCCAGCTAAAGGCAGGCTCAATGGCAAACCACCCCATAAGCACCGGGGCACAGCTAGCTATCACTCCCTGGGGGTAAACGCAGGTTACCTTTTTACGCCAGGTCGCCGCAACTATACTACCGCCTAAACCAGCTAGAAACACGAACGGGTGCAGCTGCCAGGCTAGAACCAAGCCAACAATAACCAAGCCTATAGTCAAGGGTAATACCTTTTCCGGTGGGTAAATGCGCTTTGAGGGCAAGGCTCTATGCTTGGTGCGTTGCATCCGGGCATCAACATCACGGTCTAAATAGTTGGTTAATCCATTAGCCCCGGCACTGGCTATTAAAATCGTCAGGGCAATAAGGAGCAACTTTAGTGATAGGTGTCCACCACCAGCTATGATAGCCGCACAAACACCAATAAAGGTTAGCAAGCTACTCTGGCGGGGCTTTAATACCTCAATATAGTTTTTAACCGTTTGATAAATTATTAAATCTCCCGAGCCACAATTAAAATAGGTCCCTTAAGTAACTGCGCAATACCCTTCTGACAATAGCTGCATAGCTATTCGTCTCCTGTCACTCTAACTGCTAAGAGGCTTGTAGTCTGTGATGTTCCGGTTAATAAGAAGTAGAGGGTTAGCGAGAATGGTTGATTATAACCTCACCTAATATGCCTCTTCCAGATAACCTTGCAGAATGAGCGCTGCGGCGATGGCATCGTGCCTGACTTTTTCCCTGGTTTTTTTGCGATTAACTGCTTGCCTCAGGCGCTTAGCTGATACCGTTGTCAAACGCTCATCCCTAAACTCTACAGGAACCTCGGTATGCTCGCATAGCTTCTGAGTAAAGGCTTCTACCTTCTCAGCCTGCTTACCTATACTACCATCCATAGACCGTGGTAGCCCGACCACAATGTGCCTGACCTGTTGCTGGTTAACAATATCAATAATAGCTTCTATATCTAGTGTCTCATCTTTGCGGTTAATAATGGTAAACGGGCTAGCTAATATACCCTGAGGGTCGCTGAGGGCCACCCCGATTCTCTTATCCCCAATATCAAGTCCTAGACTGCGCGTTATATGCCTCCAGACTATATTAAGTCTTTCACTAACCTAAGGGCTTCATCTAATTTAGCTTTATCCTTGCCACCGGCTTGGGCTAATCTGGCTTTACCCCCACCACTACCCCCTGCCACCTTAGCCACCTGCTTTACTATTTTGCCGGCATCATAACCCTTAGCCACCAAATCCGGGGTTACTGCGGCTAGAAAAGCCGGCTTGTCTTCATAAACTGTGCCCAGAACTACCACCGCACTTTTTAGCTTCTCCCTGAGTAGGTCGCTCATCTCCCGTAAAGCTTGAGGCTGGACAGACGGCACCTTGGCTGCCAATACGGTTACCCCTTTAACCACATCTGCCTGAGCTAGTAATGACTCGGCTGTTTTCTTGGATAGCTCCCTCTCCACAGCCAGCCTTTGCTTGCGCTCTTTATCCAGTTCGGTAATCAGACTGGACACCTTATCCTGAGCACCGTCCAGGGAAGTTCCTAGAAGTTGGGCAATCTTATCCAAGCTGGAAAATCGCTTATCAATAAATGCCTCAGCTCCTCTACCGGTAACAGCTTCAATACGGCGCAACCCAGCCCCAATGCTACTTTCGTCAATAATGTGAAAGAAACCTATCTCCTCGGTTGAGGCGACATGGGTGCCGCCACACAACTCGGCACTAACAAAGGGCTTACCAATTTTCATTACCCGGACTACATCGCCATACTTTTCATCAAACAGGGCTATAGCCCCCTCCTCTATCGCCTTTTTATATGGAATCTCCTCATCATATACCTTCAGGTCCCGACGGATTTTGTCATTAACAATATGGTTTACTTCCTGCAACTCTTTTTCCGTCACTGCTGTCAGGTGAGAGAAGTCAAACCTGAGCCGGTCGGGGGCTACCAGTGACCCCCTTTGCTGAACTTGCTCACCCAATACCTGACGCAGAGCCGATTGAAGCAAATGGGTAGCGGTGTGATTGCGGGCAATATCAAGTCGGCGCTCCTTATCAACCTCGGCTGTTACCTCGTC
>DAOWJC010000013.1 GCA_030640595.1 Dehalococcoidia bacterium
CGACCTCAAGAAAGAGGTATTCAAGGTTATTTATCTCAATAGCCAGAACCAGATTATTGACATCACCGACCTCTTTGAAGGGACAATAACCAGCAGCTCTATCTCCCCCCGCCAGGTTATAGAAAGTGCCATCAAACATAATGCCGCCTCGCTGATTTTTGTCCACAACCACCCTTCTGGCAACCCTGAGCCCAGCACAAATGATAGGGAGATAACCAGAGACCTGGTCTATGCGGCAAGTATTGTGCAGATTAAGGTCTTCTGCCGAATTTAGCCAGCACTCTTAGTGGGTTATAGCGCTCCTCTTTGGCTCGCAGCTCTTCGAGGTTAAGCGCCGAATACCGGTCGGTCATATCGGTATCGGCGTGGCGCAGGAGCCGACGGCTGGAGTAAGAGTCAAGCCCGGCAATATTACTTATAACCCCCCTGGAGTGGCGCAGGGTGTGTGGTGATGGCCTCACTCCCTCGATACCAGCACGCTGGAAAAGCCGTTTTATGACTACCTGTATCATTCCGTCGGAGAGGGGCAGTCCCTTGCGCCCACTAAAAATTGGCTCGTCCAGGTGCTTGCCCTTGGCTAGTTTAACCAGACTATCTCTTATCTCCGGTATCAGGGGCATTGGCTCAGTCCTTTCTTTGCCGTGGACCAAGATGGTGTCCTCACCAATATCAGCCACTGTTAGCCGTCGCACCTCTGACAGGCGCAAGCCTAAGCCAAATAGACAATAGACAAGCCCTTCTTCCCTGTCACCCTGGATGGCGTCAAGCAAGGCGACAGCCTGGGCGATAGTTAAGTGCTGGGGTGGCTTGGCTTTGCCTCTAGTCCTCTTTATCTTCAGCATAGGGTTAGGCAGCCTCAGCCGTGAGCTGGCAAAGCCGTAGAGCTGGCGCAGTAGGCTGTCGATATTGTTGATACCGGTGTTTTCAATGGTGTAGTGCTCCCCCAGGTATTGCTCTATCGGCTCAGGCTCGATAGGCAGCGTGGGATAATGGCGAGCAAATGTCCTGAGGTTGAGCTGGTAGCTCTTGAGGGAGATAGGCTTGATATGGGGTCGCTTTGAGGCGAGAAACTTGTCAATAACTTTCAGGGTTGATGTGCCTGTGGGCTCTATCTCAACGGATGTGATAATAGGGCGAAGAATACGATGGCCTGCTATCAAGTCGTTGAGGGCTTTTATCTGGGGGGTTTCTGGTGGGTTTATTGGTTTGGCTGTTGGCATACCATTAAGCTAGCACAGCCAAAATTCCTTGTCAAGTCGAACAAATGTCCTACTCTTCTACCCCTAAAAAGGCAGAAGGGCAAACTGATGCCAACAGCCTGCCTTCCCTTCTGCCTCAAATAAAACGAGTAACCGCTAGGGGGAGGTCCCCTAGTCCCGGTTGTTAAAACTCTATCACGATAGCCCCCAGGTTGTCAAGTCAGCTTCTCTAGCTTTGTCAAGTCAATCTTGTCCACCGACTTGGCCAGCTCGCAATCGTGACTAGGGAAGCTAAACACTGGCTTATCTACCAGGAGCTTAAGCTGGCGCTTCTCCTTGTCAATGTCAGCTCTAACTTTACATACTGGACATTGGTATATCACAGTCCCATACCCTCCCCAGCCTTATCAAAAAGTGGCTCAATATAGCGCTCAAAGAAGCCACTCCGGACCAGCATACCAAAACTGTGGACCTGAATTCTACCGGCAACTCCAGCAACCCAGGCACCGACCATTTCTCTATTGAATTGCTCAAAGTGAGTAAAGTCAGCTCCGAACTCAGGGCGCAGGTGTGCTGGGTCAGCAAAGATAGTCTTGCCGTCAGAAGTAACCTGGCCGGCTAGGTTGCCCTCTAAGCCAGCACTTACACGATAGCCCAGGAACCACAGGAAGCCAGTCAACCCACTTGGAATAGGATAGGAGAATCCCTGTGTATCCCCCAGCCCGGCAAAGGTCAATACAAAGGTTAAATAGACAGGCTCAACACCACTAAGTGCCCTCAGGCGCTTGGAAGAGAAGAGGAGGTTAAATAACGACTTTGGAGAGTCTAGAAAGGCTGGATATAATTGCTCCATTACTTTGCCTTTCGCTTCCTGATAGTCACTCTAGAGACTATCTGCCTTGGCAAACCACTCCAAATTGTATAATCAGGTGGTGGCATAACCTCAGGCTCTTCTTTAGCTTGCCACCGGACCCCCCAGGCTATCGGTAGTGGTGGCCCCACCCAGGGAGGAGCTGGCAGCGCTGGCAGCAAGTCAATGATGCTATCAATTATCATTCCCTACCCCCCACAAGGTGGCTGGACAGTCTCCACACTCAACCAGAGGCAACACAGAACCCCTTATTGACTAAGTAGCTATCCCTGCCCAGCCTATACCTGGATAGCCCTTTTATTATATCACTCATAGACCTGACTGGCGAAGTCCCTGTATTGGCAGTCCTGGCATTGAGCATAGGTCCCTTTACTGGCGCAGCCACTAGAAGTCCCGGCATAACAGTCTGGCGCCGGTCCCTGTGGCGCTACCTTCAACCCCAGCAGCTCCGACAGGTCTAGCAGAAAACCACACTTCGGATTCGGACAGCTCGCAAATAAGCGCTTGCCTGGCTCTGTGCGCTGCCTCATTTCCCTTAGGTCAATATCAAAGGTAGTCTGGCACCGAGAGCATGTCACCAGCTTGCTTTCAGCTTTTAACACTGGTGGCTCCGGCTCACCAGGAGCTGGAGCCTTACCCGGCTTGCCAGTCCTGACCGAGGTGGCGCCACCTTGCCCCAGCCTTTGACTTACCTTTGCCATTATAACCTGGTAAGTGGAATTCCTTGCCTCAGCACTGGCCAAGTGTCTGGCATAAGCCTCAGAATCTTCTTCTGTTGGTGGTGTCTGAGTATCCCCACTCCGATAAGCCATAAATTGTTGCGCAGTCAGAGGGTGCGCAGGGCCTAAAATGAGAGCCTCATACTCAGGAGGACTCAACCCCAAAGACAATGCCATTCCGAGCTCCTTCCCACGCCTGTTATTACTCACGAAGGAGTCAATCTTGCTGCCAGCATTGATAGCCAAGGTTTCTACCTTGTCAAGTCCCCGGCTAATAAGGTCATAGGAAGTCAGCCCGGTCCGGTTAATGGAGGCTATCTGCCTCGATAAAAGCTCCATTTGGCCCTGGAAGTGCCTCTCTAATAAGTCCATACCCTGTTGGTGCCTCAGCTCGGTCAGCTCCCTTTCTACCCTAGCTGTCTCACTCTTAGCTGCCTCTAACTGAAGGGTCAGCTCCGGTGAGGGAGAAGTAACCATTTTAGCCCTGGTTTCAGTCTCCTTTATCTCAGCTTCTCGCCTTTTCACTTCCAGGTCAAATACCTTTCGCCTTTCCTGTTTCCGGTCCTCTATTTCGTCCAAAGCAGTTTGAAAGGCGAGCCTTGCCTTTGCCTCTCTGGCTTCAGCCTCGGCCTCGTCAGCCAAATTGATAGCTCTAATGGTTGCCTCGGCTGGAGGCACTTTACCAGTAACTCTAAGAGTATTGCCCTCACCGACCCTTTTAGTGGCTCTGGTACTGCTCACAGAGGCTCTGGACACAGGCTTGGCTATGTCCCGTGTGTACTTGCTGGTTGCTCCTACAGATATACCTAGCTCGCTGGCTATAGCCTCAATAGCCTTGCCCTCTTTGCGAGCCTGCCTTGCCTGCTCTATTATCTCTGGCTTTAATGGTTTCTGTGGCATTTTAACCCCCCTTTTGCCTTTAAAGAAGGCAGGTATTACTACCCGCCTTTAGATGATGTTGGTGGTGATAATGATGAACTATTATACCTATTTTAGCATATTTCTATCACCACCTTCAAATAATAATTCATTGGTGCTTACTGGTTAGCTCTAGTTTCGACAACGCCATAATAGGATCTCCCACTCAATAGGTGTCACCACATAAAAGTCACAATCACCGGCAAGCAACATATCTTCACCCTCAGCCAAGCAATTGTCGTGGTGCCCTTCTTCAATTACTCGCTTTGTTAGTGAGTAAAGAAGCTCACCTGCTCCGTCAAAGCCATTCATATCTGCTCCCCCTTTTTATAGTGTTAACAGGTTTTTTGTGATGCGACCTAGTAACCTCACGCTCCAAGACCTGGCGACAGTATTCGCATACACTCATACCTAGCTTTTCAGCCCTAGCCCTAATTGTAGTGTAAACGCTATCCGAAACCCTGACCCCAATTACTGTGGTGCTTCTACCTTTTACCATAGTGTTAACAAGTTTACCCCATAGTGTAAACAGGTGTCAAGCAAGGTGCTGCTGGACCAGCTCGAGTAAAGCACAGTAGGCGTGGAAAAGTGAGGGTTTTTGTGCTAGTATTAGCTATAGAACTAGCACAAAAATGACACCACCTTTAGCTTTGAAAAAGGGGTCAAATTTGTAATATGGTTGAGGCTGAGAGTATTACAAAATTATAGCCAATTTAGCTTTGGAAAGTCTATAAAATTGGCCACACATTAGCCTTGATGTGTGTATAAAATGGAGGTGTAAAATGGAGAAGTTTGCTAAACAGGCTCTGATAGGGTTTGGTGCCGGTATTGCCATTCTTATAGGAATTGTGTTTCTGGTGAGGTGGTTGTCAGGGTATTAGAGGAGCAATAACTGAGGGAGTAATGGGTAAACTTGTTAACACAGCCAACATTCGCCCCTGGTTTAACCCGGCCAACCAGCAGAAGGCGCTAAAGCTGGCGACCAAGGATAGAGAAGCACCTGGAAGGGGACCCCTCAGCCTACCTAGCAGAGTTTGTCATTAACCGCTTTCTCCGCCAGCGCCTCCCATGCCTGAGAAGTGGTGAGCCAAGGAGAAAAAGTGTGCGTTACGCACAAAGGAACAATCTCTTGCAAAATGACCTCTGGCAACGAATCTTTACGCACATAATTTTTCACCTTATCCGATAGCGTATAGAATTGAAGTCTGCGAGCGACCCAAGACCGATCCACATTCTTCGCCTTGGCGATCCTCTGCTGAGTCCAACCCAGAGACTTGAGGGAAGTTGAGGAGTAAGGACAACCAGGAGCTACTTAGATCCTGTGGCTGTGTGAGCTGTAAGTTGAAAACCTAATACTTGACATAATTTACTAGAGTGCGACCCAGACATATGTTCTAACTCTCTATTTCTACCCCAGCCATAGGTAAAAGCTCACTTTTTACCAGGGCAGCCAGGTCCCTGGTCCCCCGAAGAAGGTCCCGATATCCTCTCCTTCAAAGGAGAAGCTATAGCCATTGCCGGCAGCCGAGAAACCCTGAGCCACAGCTACAGTCAAATGAGTAGTATCGGTCGGTCCGACCCCTAACCTCTGTCAGAATTTGACTACAGAGCTTCACACAAAAAATTTTCAGATATAGAATTCGTCTTGGTGGTCTACTCCTACTTAATAAGAGAAAAGAAGGAGAAGGGGAGCTCCTTCCCCTCCCCTCCCCCCCAGGGTCTTGCTCTTAGCGCAGGCTCTTTTTTTTAGGCTTATGGCAGGCGCCAGGAGCAAGGCACAGGGAGACCTGGTGAATTAAGTCCCCCTGGCTAAAGTCTATGGCAGTATGCCTATCGCTTTAGCTTACTGTCTTGGCTACTTGGCTTAGAAGATGGCGTGAGTGCCCTACCTCGATGCCCACCACAAGAGCCTTTCACAGGGCGTCTGAGCTATGCTCAGGATAGCTTTCTCAAGGCTATCACAACCTCAAAGCCTTACCTCGCAACAGTCAGGTTGAGGCAAGGCCCCCTGTAGCAGCAGGAGCACATAGGGATATGAATCCCCGGCCTTGCTTTTGGCCATACCCTGGATAAGCCAGGCCTATTATGTTATCTAACCCTCTGCCAAGAGTTAAGAATGGAAAAAGCCCCCAATGCCACCAAGTCGGCACCAAGGAGCCCTCAGAATTTGACTACAGAGCCTGGTGAATAGCTCCGATAATGTTAGCTGTGCCATAGGTCGTCCTCCTTATAAAAAAGGCAATGCTAGCTCCCTCGTTACGCACCGCCTTTTTTAGACTTCAGTTGTTAAAAAGAAAAAGCACCAGGCTATTTATTAACCTGGTGCTCTAATAATTCTGCTATCTCGGCTAGCTTCTCTGCTTTGTGGCCATTACTACCCAGGGCTTGTTTAAGCTGCTTGGCTGTCTCGCCTAGTTGCTCGAGCTGGTCCAGGAGCTGTGGCAGTAGCTCGGTAGCCTCGAATTGAGCTAAATAAGGTCTTAGACCATATTATACTAGGCAATAATAGATACTTTAGCTTTGCCGGCGAAGGACTGATTGATGAATACAAAATGGGTTTCCTAAACATAAAGATAAGAGACAGAGCCGAGGCTAAGCCAAGCCGCCACCGAGCTAAACCACCCGACCCCGAGCTTCCTTGGCACTTATAACCAATAAACGACCTTTTTGGGGCTAACTTTTTCCCATCATTTTCGTTATAATATAGTGACTAATTGATGGGGGGAATTCTATGAAGAAGTTTTTGATACTGGTAGCAGTGGTAGCTATCTCCCTGGCGGCTGGCTGCGTGGGAGAGGTTAAGACCTATACTGACTCGGGACAGACGATAGACATCAGCGTTAACCAGGAATTTGTTATCGCCCTTGGTTCTAATCCTACCACCGGCTATGGCTGGCAGGAAAGCTATGATGAAAGTATACTTGAGCTGGTGGAAAAGACGTATAAACCGGGCGAAGCGAGTAAACAGGGTATGGTTGGCGCCGGTGGTGTTGAGTATTTCCGGTTCAAGCCACTGAAGGCAGGTGAAACCGAGATAACCCTGGTCTATAAACGACCGTGGGAAGAGCCAACCCCACAGGATGTAACCAAGGTATTTACCGTCAGCATAAGGTAATACCTACCGACTGGTGGCTGAGGCTTCCAGAGAAA
>DAOWJC010000076.1 GCA_030640595.1 Dehalococcoidia bacterium
AGATGCCTGGTTTCATTGATGAATATGACCAGCTTCTAGCTGAGAATGAGATACTGCTAGCTCGTGCCAAGGGTGTAGGCATTCTACCTAAAGAATTAGCTATCAACATTTCGGCCAGCGGTCCGGTGCTTCGCGGCAGTGGTGTTAAGTGGGATATCCGTAAGGCAGACCCTTACTCTGTTTATGACCGCTTCCAGTTTGACATCCCGATAGGCAGCGTTGGCGATACCTATGACCGCTACTGGGTAAAGATTCAGGAGATGCGGCAGAGTGTGCGTATTATCAAGCAGGCTATGGAGCAATTACCACCCGGGGAGGTGTTGACTCAGGTTCCACACTTGCTTCATCCACCGGTTGGCGAAGCCTATGGGCATATTGAAGCCCCCAGGGGCGAGCTTGGTTTCTACTTGGTATCAGATAATTCTATTGCTCCCTACCGCTTCCACGTTCGAGCGCCAACCCTAATCAACCTGACTGCTCTTCGGGATATGATGATTGGGTGGAAAGTAGCCGATGCCATAATCATTTTCGGCAGCATTGATATTTGTTTGGCTGAGGTAGATAGATAGTGGCTATATTTAATCCTAGCTTTAGTTCAGTTAATCATTATTTAGAAACCTTACCACCTGACTGGCCGGGAGGGTTCTGGCTGCACTGGGGGATTTTTGTTGTCATTATATTTGCTTTTGTCATGCCTATGATTATGGCATTTATCTACTTTGAGCGGCGGGGGCTGGGGCGTTTTCAGGTGCGTCTTGGTCCCAATCGGGTTGGCCCCTTTGGCATTCTTCAGCCGGTAGCTGATGCCATTAAGGTGTTGATTAAGGAGGACATTGTCCCGGCTAAAGGGGATAAATGGGTTCACTGGCTGGCACCGGTGGTTGCCTTTGTCCCGGCGTTGATGATTTTTGCTGTGGTGCCCTTTGGGGATGGGGCACTACTGGCTGACCTCAATATAGGTATCCTTTATGTGGTGGCTATTAGCTCAATTAGCGTGGTGGGGATATTTATGGCTGGCTGGGGTTCCAATAATAAATATTCCCTTATCGGGGCGATGCGTACCGTAGCTCAAGTAATAAGCTATGAAATTCCGCTGGTGTTATCCATCCTCGGCGTAGTGCTAATTAGCGGTTCCCTATCTATGAATAAAATTGTAGAGGCTCAGACCATCCCCTTTATCTTGCTGCAGCCATTGGGTTTCCTCATCTACTTCCTGGCGGCTTGCGCTGAGATTAATCGCACCCCCTTTGACCTCCTGGAGGCTGAATCAGAGATTGTGGCTGGTTTTCATATTGAGTATTCCGGGATGAAGTTTGCCCTGTTTTATCTGGTGGAATACGCTGAAGTCCTGGCTATCTCGGCCATAATTACTACCCTTTTCCTTGGCGGTTGGAGAGGACCTGTATTACCCTCCTTCCTATGGTTTTTGATAAAGGTTTTCGGTGTGTTCTTCCTCATTTTCTGGGTGCGGAGCACCATACCTCGCCTCAGGATAGACCAGGTAATGGCATTCGCCTGGAAGTGTCTCCTTCCCCTAGCCCTGCTAAATTTGCTTATCACCGGCATAGAGGTAATTGTCCTGCCCGAGGCTTTACCCTGGCCGATAATATTTTTGAACCTGGCGATAATGGCAGTACTGGTAGTTCTATGGTCAAAGTTTTTCCGGTTAGGAGGGGGCAGAGTTGAGGTTTGAACGGTATGGCATCGGTATTGCCAAAGGCATGGCTTTAACCTTCAAGCACCTGTTTCGTCATCCGATTACAACGCAGTATCCCGAGGAGCGGCTTACCGTCTCACGACGAATTCGGGGCAACGAACTGGTGTGGGATAAGGAAAAGTGCACCGGTTGTGCTACCTGTGCCAAGAGTTGCCCCCAGGGTGCAATCCAGATTATAACCTCAGTTAAGGCCGAGGAAAATAAGTATGTGGTCGAGAAGTTTGAGGTAGATATCGGATACTGTATATTTTGTGGTTTGTGTGTTGAGTCCTGCCCTTATGAGGCATTGTTTATGAGTTATGATTATGAGCGGGCTAGATACCGGCGGCAGGAACTGGTAATGGCTAAGGAGGGCTTGTTGTTATCAGATAAGAAGCAACCCAGCGGTTATGCCCGACCCAAAGTTGAGGCAACCTTACCTAAGCAGACTTTACTTCTTGACAGGGATAAGGTGAAAAAATGATGGGACTGGATATTGCCTTCTGGGTATTAGCAATAATTGGTATAGCGGCCGCTTTGGCAGTAGTTTTACTCCGTGATGTTTTTAGGGCGGCTCTCTCTTTGATTCTGTGTTTCCTGACAGTAGCTGGAATCTATGTCACCCTCAGCGCCGACTTTCTGGCAGCGGTGCAGGTTCTGATTTATGTCGGCGCCATATCGGTATTAATCATTTTAGCTATTATGCTCACCAGAGAGGTCCAGCGGGGTAGTCCTTCCGGTAAATTGCGGATTCCGGCTTTTGTGGTGGCTATTTTATTTCTAGGAGTGGTGAGTTTTGCCCTGATTAATACCCCGTGGCAAATATCTCAGCTACCGCCTCTGGAGCCGACCACTGCCGCCCTTGCCGTCAAGCTTTTTGGCGAAGGCGGCTTTATTTTAGCCGTAGAGATTGCTGCCGTCCTTTTGCTGGCGGCTATTTTAGGGGCTGTCGTTCTAGTTAGGGAGAAGTAGATCATATGTCTATAGGTCTAGAGCATTACCTTACGCTATCAGCTATTCTGTTCTCCATCGGGCTATATGGGGCTCTGGCTAAGCGCAATGCCATAGTTATCCTGATGTCTATTGAAATTATGCTCGTCGCGGTTAG
>DAOWJC010000150.1 GCA_030640595.1 Dehalococcoidia bacterium
ACCGGACCGCTGGCCGAAATGTTGATAGCTAATTCTTTAGGTAGAATGCCTACGCCCTTGGCGCGAGCTAGCAGTATCTCATTCTCAGCTAGAAGCTGGTCATATTCATCAATGAAGCCAGGCATCTTCCTAACAAACTTATCCAGGGCAGGTAAAAACTCATCAGGAATGTCATGGCTTACCCCGCCAATACGCATGTAGTTGTAGGTAAGTCGCTGCCCACAAACCATCTCAAACAGGTCAAGAATCTTTTCCCTTTCCCGGAACATATATAGGAAAGGGGTCATAAAGGCACCGCAATCATTCAGAAAGGCACCAACGCCTATGAGGTGACTGGCGATGCGCTGTAATTCGGCCATAATAACCCGCAAGTATTCAGCCCGCTCGGTAACAGAAATCCCGGCTAGCTTCTCCACTGCCAGAACATAGGCTAGATTATTGGACATTGAAGCTAGATAATCCAGCCTGTCGGTGAAGGGGATATTTTGAGTATAGGTGCGCCCCTCAGCTAGCTTCTCAATCCCCCGATGTAGGTAACCAAAAACTGGCTCCATATTTACAACAACTTCCCCATCAAGGGTCATCCTCATACGAAACACCCCGTGGGTGCTGGGGTGCTGAGGACCTATATTGATAACAAAGGGCTCGGTTTTAAGTGCCACTACAGATAATCCTTTCGCAATGGGTGCTCATGAAACCCCTCCCAGAGAAAGATACGCTTCAGGTTGGGGTGCCCTTCAAATCTAATCCCCATAAGGTCGTAAATCTCCCGCTCCTGAAAATCGGCTCCCCGCCATAAGCTAACTACTGAAGGAACAGTGGGATTGTCCCGACCATAACATCGGGTCTTCACTACCAGGCTGTGGTTATGCTTTATTGAGGTTAGCTGATAGACCACCTCAAAGTAGTCATAATAATCAACAGCGGTAATACTGGTGAGGTAATCAAAATCAAGACCGGGTGTAGTCTTGAGGAAGGTGGCTACCTCTAGCCAGAACTCACTTTTAACCACAAGGCTATCTTGGCTAGACTCTATAATGCTGCCAGGAAATTTTTTCTCTAGCTTAGCAGTTATTTCTTCACTGGAAAGGGCTATCGTCATCTCCTACCCTTCTGTAACAATGCTTTTCTTAGATATTTTGTGATGTATCATCCTTATGCCATAAAGCAGGGCTTCAGGGCGTGGTGGGCAACCAGGCACATAGACATCAACCGGAACTATGCAGTTAACCCCTGGCACCACGCTATAAGACTGGACAAAGGTGCCACCACTAATAGCACAGGCACCCATGGCTAATACCCATTTCGGCTCAGCCATCTGGTCATAGATTCGCCTTAACTGCGGTGCCATCTTCCAAGTCAGTGTTCCAGACACAATCATTAGGTCAGCTTGGCGTGGCGAAGCTCTAAAGATTTCCATACCAAAGCGAGAGATGTCAAAACGAGAGGCAGCGGTGGCAATCATCTCGAAAGCACAGCAAGCCAGCCCAAAATTCACTGGCCAGAGTGAAGAGCGCCGTGCCCAGTTAAGCATAAAATCTACCGAGGTCAATAGAATATTGCGTCGGAGTTCCTCTTCCAACCACTTATCCGGGTCAGGTATAGCCTGCTGGCAGTGTGCCTTCAGCGACTCTATAGCCTCACCTTCAGCCCTATCTAGCTCGGTATCAGAATAGACATATAATCCGGTTCGCTCATCTACTTCCATTCCAGAACCTTCTTTCTCCAGGCGTAGACATATCCCACAACGATAATGAAAATAAAAATAAACACCCCGATAAGACCGAAATGCCCTAGTTGTTTGAGGTCAACTGCCCATGGATAGAGGAAAACAATCAAGACGTCAAGGGCTAAAAATAGCAGGGCATAGAAATAATAGCGGAAATTAAATTGAACCCATGACTTGCCTACGGTTTCCATCCCGCATTCATAGGTGGAACTCTTGATAGGATTGGGCTTGTGGGGAACAATACGGAAAAATCTGAGGGAAAAGGGAAGGAGAAGGGTTGTAACAGCAAAAAATATGGCAACTATAAGAAATAACCCGATATAACCATAGTTTGCCAGCAACTGCTTTTCTCCTCTACTTGGCGATAGCGTTTGTTATTATATCACCCTGATTTTCTTAGGACAAGGAGGCGGTTTGGGGGTCGTTTAGCAACCTATCCCCCTGACCCCCTTCCCTTGATAAGGGAAGGGGGAGTGTAGGTAAGAGAGGGGCTTCGCCCCTCTCTAAAATCTCTTCTCCCTCTTGATAATTGTGGGCTTTGGGAGTATAGTTTAGCTTTAGATGATAGAACTGGATGGAAAGATTTGAAGCTAATTATTAAGCCCAGAGCCTTGTTGCTGTTGACCAAAGTAGGCAATTTTCTTGCCGAGCAAAATGTAAAGTCGTATCTTGTCGGCGGGTTCGTGCGTGATGTGCTCCTGGAGCGAGATACGGCAGATATTGATATTGCCGTAGCGTCAGATGCACTGGAGATTGCCCCCAAGGTAGCTACTACTCTTGGTGGTAAGTATGTCCTGCTGGATGAGGCAAATAGGATAGGCAGAGTGGTTGTGAGTAAAGAAGAAGGTCGATGGGAACTCGACTTTTCCACATTTGAGGGCAGCATCGAGCAAGACCTGGCACGGCGTGATTTCACTGTAGATGCTATGGCAGTTGACCTTAGCCGGTTAGGGGAGGGTTATACTGAGGTTCAACTTATAGACCCGTTTAATGGCTGGAATGACCTTCGCCAGGGTGTGATTCGGGCTGTTGCCGAGACGGCTTTTGAATTGGATGCGGCACGCTTACTGCGGGCGGTGCGGTTGGCTGCTGAGCTTGGTTTTAATATTGATAGTGAGACCGAGGCTCTAATTCGGCGCTACTCTTGCCTTATCGCTAATGTAGCTGGTGAGCGGGTCAGAGAGGAACTACTTCGGCTACTGGCTGTTTCTCAAGCTAGATATTCTTTGTCCTATCTCGGTGAATTGGGTTTACTAACCGCCATGATTCCAGAGCTGGCTCAGACAAGAGGGGTCAAGCAGCCCAAGGAACACTTCTGGAATGTTTTTGACCATTCTATAGAGACGGTGGCTGCCGTTGACTTTGTGCTCAGTCGGGGAGCCTGGGGGTATGCCGATGAGGAGGTCTTGGCTGCTGTCCCGTGGTCAGCAGTACTGGCTCAGCACTTTGACCGGGAGGTTAGTAGCGGTAGCACCAGAAGGTTACTGCTCAAACTGGCGGCACTCCTTCATGACATTGCTAAACCTCAGGCTAAAGCTATTGAGGAGGGTGGTCGGATACGTTTTTTGGGTCACGCTAAGGCGGGGGCAGATATAGCGGTTAATATTCTGGAAAGGTTAAGGTTTAGTGCCAAAGAAGCAAAGCTGGTGGAAATCATGGTCAGGCATCACCTTCGTCCGGGACAGATGAGTCATGATGAGCTTCCGTCACGTCGGGCTATTTATCGTTACTTTCGTGATACCGGTGAGGCTGGCATTGATATACTATTCTTGAGCCTGGCCGACCATCTAGCTACCAGAGGTCCACACTTAGACCTGGCTCACTGGCGAGAGCATACTCAACTGGTAGAGTATATTTTGGCTCAGCACTTTCAGGAGGAGGGGTTGGTTGTTCCGCCTAAACTGGTTAATGGACATGATTTAATCAATATCTTTGGCATGAGCCCGGGACCTAAAATTGGAGAATTGCTGGAGGCAGTGCGTGAAGCACAAGCCTCAGGAGAGGTGACTACTAAAGAGGAGGCTCTATCTTATATCCGTGAGCACCTATTAACTAGGACAGTGTGAGTATATATGCCTAGAAAAAATACCCTGGTTTTTATAGTAGTATTAATACTTTTTGCCCTTGCCTTGTCTGTGGTTTTGCCTATTGACCAAGGAGTATTGGGCGAGAGGGGAATGCGGCTTGGGCTGGATCTGGAGGGTGGGATTCGCCTGGTCTACAAGGCCGACTTCTCTGCTGTTGAACCGGGCACGGAGGCTGAAGCCATTGATGGTGCTGTAGCTATTATTGAGAGGAGAATCAATGTTTTAGGGGTAACTGAGCCAACTATCCAGAAGCTGGATGATGACAGCATAATGGTTGAGTTGCCCGGTATCAGTGAGACCGAGAAGGCAAGGAAGCTTATCGGACAGACAGCACTGCTTGAGTTTCGAGAGCTAGTAACACAAGATGGGGAAACAGAGTGGGTGCCAGCTACAGCTGTAATTGATGGGCAGGAAAAGGCACTAACCAGCGCTTACTTCAAAGAGAATACCTATATAGACCGGGATAGGCTAAGCGGAATACTACTGCTTTTTGAATGGAATGAAGAGGGGAGCAAGTTATCTGAGCAAATCACCGGCCGCCTTATAAATAAGCCATTAGGCATTTTCCTCAGCGATGAACCTCTGCTGGGGGAGGACGGGGAGCCCATTGCCCCTATTGTCCGTTCCAAGATTACACATAGGGGTCAGATTGAAGGGCTAAGCCTGAACGAAGCTACAGAGTTATCTAAATTGCTTAATGCTGGTCGTATTCCACTTCCTCTCACTTCTATTTACGAGGAAAGTGTATCACCTACATTGGGCACTGATTTTGTGGATATGAGTGTCAAGGCGGGAGTTATTGGTATAATATTAGTTTTATTATTCATGATTATTTACTATCGCCTGCCTGGAGTTCTAGCCAGCCTGGCTTTAATTTTTTACGGCTCATTAGTCTTAGCGATATTCAAGCTGGTACCGGTTACCCTTACCCTAGCTGGGCTGGGTGGCTTTGTGTTATCTATCGGCATGGCAGTAGATGCCAATGTGCTTATTTTTGAGCGGATGAAGGAGGAATTTAGAACAGGGCGGACCTTGGGCGCCGCCGTTGAAGCTGGTTTTAATCGTGCCTGGACAGCTATTAGGGATAGCAATGTAACTACCTTTATCGTCTGTGGCATTTTGTATTGGGTAGGTAGCAGTATTGTGGCTGGTGCCCCGGTAATGGGCTTTGCCTTAACCCTGTTTATCGGTGTGGCGGTATCTATGTTTACGGCTATTGTAGTTACCCGAACCCTCCTGCGTCTATTAGTCGGCACCCCTCTGGCGCAGCGGACTTCGCTATTTAGCGTATACACAGGAAGGAAATAATGTTCGATATTATCGGTAAAAGGTTTTGGTTTTTTCTTATTTCAGCAGGGGTCATCCTCATTGCTATTATTTCTCTGGCGACCTTTGGTCTCAAGGCTGGGATTGAATTTGAAAGTGGCTCCATGATGATACTGAACTTTGAGCAGGCAGTAGACCAGACTGAATTGGAGCACGAACTAGCCAATATGGGCTACGCCAATGCTATTGTTCAAGGCACCGGAGAGGGTTATTTCTCTATCCGAAGCCATCCGTTAAACGACCAAGAAAGGACAGTGCTAAAGAGTGCCTTAACCGTTAAGTTCGGCTCTGTTACCGAGGAGGGTTTTTATTATGTAGACCCTGTGATAGCCAGGAAGACGGCACGTATTGCCGCTATTGCTGTCGCTGTAGCTGCACTCGGTATTCTTCTTTATGTTACCTGGGCGTTTCATCGGATGCCAAAACCATTCCGTTATGGAGCCTGTGCCATAATCGCCCTGATACACGATGCACTTATAGCACTAGGGGTTTTCTCTATTCTCGGTGCCATATTGGACTGGGAAATCAACTTGATGTTTATTACCGGCGTTCTGGCTGTTATTGGCTATAGTGTGAATAACACGGTTGTTGTTTTTGACAGGATACGCGAGAATTTGAAAATAGGTGTAAGCCCTGACTTTGAGGTTGTAGTTAATAATAGCCTGGTTGAGACCCTGGGTCGCTCCTTGAATACCAGTCTAACCACACTAATTGTAGTGTTGGCTCTGCTGTTCTTTGTCGGGGCAACAATTCAGAATTTCGCTGTAGTTCTACTGATTGGTATCATTGCTGGAACCTTTAGTTCGGTCTGCATTGCACCGCCTCTGCTGGTGGTCTGGGAGAAGGGGGAGTGGAGCAGGTTTTTACACCCTATCAAGGTTTTTCAGCGGTCTGCTTAGGGTAAGTTGTGTGTTTCCTTTATTGCCTTAATCAGGGAAGCAATGCTGGGTGTAGCAAATCTGCGCGATGATTGACCTAGAGGGTCTTCAATATCGGTGTTACCCAGAAGCACATCAAAGGTAGCTTTTATCCCGGTAGCTAAAGCAGTGAGGTTGTAGCCACCCTCCAGGGTGAAGACCAGGCGACCGCCACATAGTTCATCGGCTAGTCCCTTGATAATCCTTACCATTTGGGCAAAGCCGGTAACACTTACCTGCATCAGGGCTAGCCCCTCAGCCCAGTGGGGGTCGTAGCCAGCCGAGACCAGGATAAGCTGGGGGCTAAACCGTTTAGCCGCCGGAACAATGATTTGTTCAAAAACTGATAAGTATTCGGCGTCACCACAGCCTGCCGGCAGTGGTATATTAACTGTGGTTCCTTTTGCCTCACCAACACCAGTTTCATCAATATCACCTGTTCCCGGGTAGAAGGGATACTCATGAGTCGATATGTAAAGCACCTGAGGGTTATCATAGAAAGTAGCCTGTGTTCCATTACCATGGTGGACATCAAAATCAATGATAAGGATGCGTTCCAGTTTATATTTAGCCAGCGCATATTTGGTGGCAATAGCCACATTATTAAATAAGCAGAAGCCCATGGCTCGCTGGGGGGTGGCGTGGTGCCCCGGGGGTCTGACCAGGGCAAAGGCGCTGTCTAGCTCTCCATCCATAACTGCCTCGGTGGCTCTAACGATGCCACCTGCAGCGTAAATGGCAGCTTCGTAGGAGTCGGGTGACATCACTGTGTCAGCATCCAGCCAGCCGCCACCCCTTTGCGCTGCATCCTGGATATGAGAGATATATTGCTTATCGTGCACGAGTGACAATTCTTCGATGGAGGCAGCACGAGGCTTAATGTGTGTCAGTTGCTGTTTAAGCTTGGTCTGTTCAAGGTGAGAAATGATTGCCTCTAACCTGTTGGCATTTTCTACATGTTGACCGGTGTCGTGTTTAAGGTAAATGGGGTCATAGACATAGCCTACTTTCATACTCTTTCTCCGCAGAATTATTGCAATAATACCAGATATAAAGTTCAGCAAGCAATAAGATGGCAGGTGCCTACATCACCAACCGAAGGCCTGATATCAGAAACCATCCCCCAAATCCAATAAGTAATAGGCTACAGGTAATAAACAGCCCTTCTTGAAATTTCCTTCCCCAGAGTGACTTAGTTCTGTAGACCAGAGTTGAAACAAATGTAAGCCAGACTAGGTCACATAGCCAGTGAACGGGAACGAACAGGGCAAACCCGGCCGTGCCGAATTCCAGGGAGTTCATGATAAGCATACTGCCTATAGTCGCCCACCAAAAAATGAGAAAGGGATTGAGGGCAGTGGTAACTACCCCGGCAACGACCGAGTTGTAGGGTAAGTCTTTGCCCATTCCTATTACTCTAGCCCTGGCTCTGAACATGCCTATGCCTAGCCAGATTAGCACAGCCCCACCAAGCACACTCAAAGCGAGCTGCACCAGCTCATCCTGGAAGAATCGGGCAAAGCCAAAATATATGAGCAACATCAGGGGAATTTCTACCAGAGCATGGCCTAAGGCTATCTGTGTGCCGGCAAGTTGGGATTTATAGCTTTTGGCTATGGTGACGGCAAACACGGGACCGGGCATCATCACCCCGGATGATGAAATTACGATGACACTAAGCAAAAATGTGAGCATCAAAGCACCTTTAATTGGAAGACAGGTTCTTGAGATTAATAAATACAGGCTTTATTATAGCACTACTTATCTCTTATATCCCAGAGTTTTATTGACCTCACCCCCTTTAATGTTTATTTGGTAACCTACCCCCTTTATCCCCCTCCCTTACAAAGGGAGGGGGAAGAATACTAAAAGAGAGACGAAGCCCCTCTCTTTAACTCTCTTTCAATACCTGTTACTTCGAAGGAGTGGGGGAAGAGATTTTAGAGAGGGGCGAAGCCCCTCTCTTACCTACACTCCCCCTTCCCTTAAATAAGGGAAGGGGGTCAGGGGGATAGGTTGCTAAACAATCTCTTATGTGTGCTTGAGTTCGTTACTTTAATGAATTATACTGTTATTTGAATAGGCAGATATAGGTTAATTGGAGGCTAAGATGTTGAGAGTGGAGAATCTCCAGTTGACGCTAAACGGCAAGTCAATAATTAATGATTTAAGTTTGCATGTAAATAAGGGTGAAATACATGGAATTTTGGGCGAGAATGGAACCGGTAAGACCACTATTGCCTACCTCATAATGGGGGTAAATAACTACAAGCCCACTGGCGGCAGGATGATTTTTGAAGATGAGAATATTGCTGACCTTTCTGTTTCTCAGCGGGCAAAGAAGGGGATAACTCTCGCCTGGCAAGAACCGGCCAAGATTGAAGGTTTGACAGTAAGGGACTACCTCAAGCTCGGTGGTAATAATTTTGGAATTGAGCAGGTTAGATATTATTTGGGGACGGTAGGGATGGACCCAGCACAATATTTGGACAGAGATATTGACAGCACCTTAAGTGGCGGTGAGAGGAAAAGAATAGAGCTGGCTTCTGTCTTAGCTATGCAACCCAAATTAGCCATATTGGATGAGCCAGACTCAGGCATAGATATTGTATCATTACCCTTTATAATGAATGGCATAGTAGAGATGAATAGGCGGGGTTCGTCGGTTCTGTTAATTACCCATAATGAGAAGGTGGTAGAGATAGCCCACCGGGTGTCTGTGCTGTGTGCTGGTAGGATACTGATGACCGGGGCACCAGCCGAAATGAGCCAATGGTTCAAAGATAACTGCCGGAAATGCCTCCATATCAATGTTCCAGAATATTAAGATAAAGGGTTATGGGTGTCGTTTGCCAAGGTTGTTTGAGGGGGCGAAGCCCCTTCAAAACTTATGCTCCTCGCAGAAACCTAACGGAGAGGTTGACCCCGAAACAAGCCATTTCGGTGTTGATAAATAGTGTCTATGATTAGTTACTCAGTGACAAAAGAATATCAGGGGATGGTTGATGCCTATGAGAAGGCTGGCGGGGATAGGAGTGCCTTACTAAACAAGGAAGTAGCCAAACTGGTTGTTCATGGGAACAAGGTTCTGAGTGCCGATGGGGTAAGCGGGATAAAGATAGAAACAAAGGAGACCAAGACCGGCGTTAACATCTATTTCCTGGTGAAGGAAGGAGCGAAAATAAAGCACCCCGTCCACCTCTGCTTTGGTGTTCTCCCTCAGGAGGGGTTGCAGGAAATCATTTTGAAGGTAAATGCTCAAGATAACAGTGAAATAAATGTAATTGCCCACTGCATCTTCCCCAATGCGGTTAAAGTGATACATAAAATGGATGCCGATATAGAGATTGGAAACAATGCTAGGTTCAATTATAGGGAAACCCATTATCATGGCGAGTTCGGTGGCATTGAGGTTATCCCGAAGGCAAAGATTAAGGTTGGGAAGGGAGGAGTGTGGCAGAGCACTTTTGTCTTAACCCAGGGGCTTGTCGGTAAACTAGACTATGACTTCGAGGTATTTTGCCAGGAGAAGGCTGTTGCCGAACTTGTGGTAAAGGCATACGGGAAGAAGGACGATGATATAAGGGTATGGGAGAAAATCCATCTGGATGGGATGGGAGCCAGGGGTTTGGCCAGAGCCCGCCTGGTGCTAACTGATAGGGCTAAAGGGGAGGTTAGAGGCGAGACATACGGCAATGCTCCTTATGCCAGAGGACATGTTGATTGCATTGAGCTGGTTAATGGGAAAGAGGCGGTAGCCAGGGCAATACCGATTGTCTCGGTAACCAATGAAAAGGCAAAGGTAACCCATGAGGCAGCTATCGGCAGTATAGATAAAAAACAGGTAGAGACCCTGATGGCAAGAGGGCTGGATGAGAATGAGGCGGTGGATGTTATTGTAAGAGGTATTCTGAGGTAGTCGGGCAACAAAGATGTCCTTAGATTTAACCAAGGTGGCTTCGCAGATTGGAGGCATGGTAGCCAGGCTGAAGGCTGACGGTGAGGAAAAACAGAAGCGCCTAAATTATGCTTTGGATGTTCTCTGTAACCGGGCTACCGACCTTGATTATTTAAAAAGGAAGATTGCATCCAGCAAGACCACCTGGCTGGTAGCTGGTGTGGTGGATGGGCTTGACCAGCACTATAAAGCGTCACCCCTCCCCACCGAATTCACTGTCATGGCTACCGATGGCTCCCATATTGATGTTGACCGGCATCGTTCAACAAGGTGTTATCTGATAAACATCGGCAGTGTCGTTCTTCATTACGGTGCCCAGCCCGGTGCTACCCTTGATAGTTTTCCCTGCCTCTATGCCGGTGATGAAGACCTGGTTATTGCCCCGACCGGCGCTAAAGGGCGTGAGCAAGTGATAGAGGGTGCGCTTCTGGGTATTAAGCGCAGCGTTGAGGAGTGTCGCCGGCTGGCTGAAATGGCAGTGGAGTTGGCACCGGGCAGTTCCAGCCTGGCACTGCTTGATGGCTCGCTTATTCTCTGGGGTTTGACGAGCAAGGATTACCCCGAATTTGTTACCGAGGCACTGCTGGCTCAGGGTTTTCTAAGCTATCTTGATGACATAAGAAAGCTCAACAACGGCAAGCAGCTTGCCCTCGCCAGCTATATTAGCTTTCCCCGTAGCACCGATGTGGTTAATGTGCTGCGGGTGGTTCTCTGCCCTCATGAGTTTCCTGATTGCGACCGTTACTGCCCCATTGGTTCAAAAAGGGACTGTGATACGGTGGCTGGCGTTCAGGATAGGG
>DAOWJC010000108.1 GCA_030640595.1 Dehalococcoidia bacterium
TGCCAGCTTTTTTGCCTCTTCCTTGGCTTTCTCCCCTACTTAGGGAATAAAAACCTGGGGGGGGGGTGGGGGTGGGATGGGAACATCCTGTTTTTTTAGGTTAAGTATTATACGCTCTATCCCAGCGGCGAAGCCGATAGCCGGGGTAGGCTTACCCCCCAGTTCCTCAATAAGGTCATCATATCGTCCCCCACCACCAAGGGTGCTTTGGGCTCCTTCTGCCTCAGGTTGAATCTCAAATACTGTCCTGGTGTAGTAGTCCAGGCCACGAACCAGGCAGTGGTTTATCTCAAATGGAAGTTCAAGCAAGCTTAAGTAGTTCTTTAACTGGTTGAAGTGAGTCTCGCATTGTGGACAGAGATAGTCAATGCTTCTGGGGGCAGAGACAGCTATTTGCTGGCATAAGGGCTTTTTACAATCAAGCAGGCGAAGCGGGTTTCTCTTTAGCCTGGTTTTGCAGTCCGAGCATATGTCATGGGTATAGTTGGCATAGTAATCCTTCAGGACGGTTAGATAGCTTGGGCGGCACTTTTTACAGCCGATGCTATTGAGCTGTAGTGACAGGCGGTGAAGGTTTAGAGACAGGAAGAATTGCCATGCCATATCAATGACTTCAGCGTCAAGGGCAGGGTCGTCATCGCCAATAGCCTCATAGCCAAACTGGTAGTGTTGTCGGTATCTTCCTGCCTGGGGTCTTTCATATCTAAAGATAGAAGCAATATAATACAGCTTTACCGGTTGTGGTAAATTATGCAGTCCGTGTTCCAGATAGGCTCGGCACACTGGTGCCGTGCCCTCTGGTCTCAGGGTTAATTTGTTTCCTCCCCTGTCTTCAAAGGTATACATTTGCTTTTCTACAATGTCTGTTTCTTCTCCCACGCTACGAGAGAAAAGCTGGGTATCCTCAAAGGCTGGAGCATCAATACGCTGGTAGCCATAGAGCTGACAGACATTAACCACCATTTGCTCTATATAGCGCCAGTATGCTTGCTCCTTGGGTAGAATGTCCGAGGTTCCTCGCGGTGCCCGATACAACCTATTTTCTCCTTACCTTCATTTTAAGCTAGAATACAGTATTAGCGCTGGATTTGTAAAGCACGTTTACACGGGTAGCCCTATTAGGCTATACTTAAAATATAACCCAGGCTATAGTTAAAGTAGAAGGAGTTTCAAAATCTTGGCTACTGTTGGGGTAGTGGGTTTCAGTCAACTCATAGACAAGGCTCGGGAGTATCTTCCACCAAAGAAGGTAGCTGTGATTGAAGATGCTTACCATTTTGCCGCAGAAGCACACCAGGGGCAGGTGCGTAAGTCAGGTGAGCCTTACCTGCAGCACCCATTGCAGGTTGCTTTGACCCTGGCTGAGCTTCAGCTTGACGCCACCTCCCTGGCAGCAGCTCTGCTTCACGATATTCCTGAGAACTGTGGGATACCGGTCTCAGAGATTAAAGCCAAGTTTGGCTCAGAGGTAGCTAAGCTAGTCGATGGTGTCTCTAAGCTAGGCAAGCTTGCCTGGTCAGGGGAAGGTGTGGCGACTACGGAATCACAGGCAGAGAACCTGAGAAAGATGCTGGTGGCAATGGCCGAGGACCTCCGAGTGGTGTTTATCAAGTTAGCTGATAGACTGCATAATATGCACACCTTAGATGCTCTGCCGCTGGAAAAACAGCATAGTATTGCCCAGGAGACTTTGGAGATATACGCTCCGTTAGCTCATCGCCTCGGGATATGGGAGCTAAAATGGCAATTAGAAGACCTATCCTTTCGTTATCTGGAGCCGGGGGAGTATCGTCAGATTGCTAACCTGATTGCTGCCCGGCGTACTCGGCGGGAGAGGTTCATAGCTCAGGTAATTCAAATTTTAGGGGGGGAGTTTGACAAGGTGGGTCTAAGAGCCGAGATGTTAGGCAGACCCAAACATATCTACAGCATACACCAGAAGATGGAGAAATATTCTGCCTTGGGCAAAGACTTTGATGATATACATGACCTTCTAGCCCTTCGTGTATTGGTTGGTACTGTGTCCGATTGTTATACTGCCATAGGCGTTATCCACAGTTTGTGGCGTCCTTTGCCTGATGAGTTTGATGACTTTATTGCTAACCCCAAACCAAATGGGTATCAATCTTTACATACCGCCGTGATGTGTCTGGGTGTAACCCCTCTGGAAGTTCAGGTTCGCACCTACGATATGCATCATATTGCTGAATATGGGGTAGCTGCTCACTGGCGCTACAAAGAGGGGAAAAAGAGGGATATACACTTTGAGGAAAGGATAGGTTGGCTGCGCCAGTTAATCGAGTGGCACCGGGAGCTCAGTGGGGCTGAAGAGTTCCTGGAATCGGTCAAAACAGATATATTCATTGACCAGGTTTTTGTTTACACCCCTAAGGGGGAGATAAAGGATTTGCCCAAAGGTTCTACTCCCCTTGATTTTGCTTATCGGGTCCATACTGAGCTGGGGCATCGTTGTATAGGGGCAAAGGTGAATGGCAGGCTGGTGCCATTCAATTATCAGCTTAATAATGGTGATGTTGTCGAAATTATGTCGGCTAAGAGGGCTAAGGGACCGAGCCGAGATTGGCTGAGTCATCACCTGGGTTATATCAAAACATCTCACGCCAGGGAAAAGATACGGCAATGGTTTAAGAAGCAGGAACGGACAGAAAATATTGAGCGTGGTCGGCAGCTTTTAGAGAAGGTGATGAGGCAATTGGGCATAAAACTCAGTGAGCGGGAGGAGCTAGCCAAGCTGTTCAAATATGATGGCCTGGATGACTTTTGCCTGGCTATTGGTTACGGTGGTATTACTACTCATCAGATTGCCTTGAAGCTGGCTGCCCAGCAAGAGCAACCCGAGGTAATAGCTGAAGTTACACCTCCCAAGCTACTGGTATCGGCTATTAAGGTATTGGGAGTGGGGGATATGCTTACCCAGTTTGCCCAGTGTTGTCATCCTGTGCCCGGCGATAAGATTATTGGCTATGTTACTCGCAGCCGGGGTGTAACAATTCATCGCCAGGACTGTTATAATGTGTTCCATGAGGAGGAAAAAGAGAGGCTAATTAAGGTGGAGTGGGGGCAGGTTGACTCGGTATATCCAGTTAATATTCAGGTTGAAGCCTGGGACAGGGTAGGGTTGATACGTGATATCACCACCATTGTGGCTGAGGAAAAGGTTAATATTACCGGGGTAAGCTCTGCCCATCACAATGACTATACTGTTACCGAACATTTTACTTTAGAGACGAGGGGATTAGCTCAATTAAGTCGGCTCTTGGCAAAGATTGAGGGGGTTCAGGGGGTGATAAAGGTTAGCCGGGTAGGGGATGAGGCGACTATAAAAACTAGCCCCTCAACCTGATTTAGTCTGCGTGGGATAGGAGTAAATATTGCCAGTTACTAAATTAGCTAAAAAACAGGTGCGAGTAGTTGAAAGAAGGCGGCAAAGAAACAAGTCTATTCGTAGCCAGGTCAAAACCAGAATAACTAAGGCGGAAAGGCTTATCTTCTCAGGCGAGCTTGAATCGGCTCAGTCTGCGGTAGTAGCTGCCATTAGTTCTCTGGATAAAGCGGCTGAGAAGGGGGTTATCCACCCCAATAATGCTGCCCGACGCAAAGCACGATTAATGAAGAAGCTAAACGAGGCTCAGGCTTATTTTCAGTCGCAGGCTTGATTCCTCGCCTAGGTTACTAATGCCTCTCAAAAAGCCAACTTGAAGTGCCTATACCAGTCGGATAAAGTTATTCTCCTTTACCAAATAACCAAAATGTCCATTATGGTATCATCATGAGGGGGTTTCTTATAATAGTAACCCGGTTTAGGCTCTACACATTGGTAGTATCGCTTACCTACAACCGGTCTCACTCTCTCATCAGTTCGTGGTTCAAAGTAGGCAAGCCCTTCATCAATGGTATCAAAGGCTATTATTGCATGTCCTCCCTCTGGGTAGCGTAGTTCAACAAAGGCACATCGTAAGCCGGCTTCCTCAGCATTATTACCCACATCTCTGGCAAAGTGGCTACATACATAAACTCCATAGGTATCCTCAACATATTCATTCTTATCTGTCTCATCCTGCCTAAGAAATGTAATTACCTCTTGATAAGTAGGGTCTCTTAATGTATAACCATGGCCTAAGCCGGCTTCCATACCTTCGGCATAGCCTTCATCGTAGCCAGCTTCTACGCCTACTGTATAGCCTTCATCGTAGCCATCGGTTTTACCTGAACTATAACCATCCTCATAACCATCGGCTCTACCCGAAGTATAACCATCAGTTTTACCTGAACTGTAACCATCCTCATAACCAGCTTCTTGACCTATAGAAAAGCCATTCTCATACCCTGCTGTCTCACCCCCAGAATAGGCGACATCATAGAGGACAAAACTGCCTACGCCTACCAGAATCAATATACCTATTGATATAAATATGCGTTTTATCCATTTCATAATATACCCCCACTTTTACTGCATATTATACCCATTTATCTTTTGCGTAGCTATAGGCTGTGCTATACTTAAAATATAAGTAACTTCATTAATATAGCGTCACATGGACTTAGACGAAGTAAAGCAAAGAATAGAGCACCTGAGGGCTCAGATTAACTATCATAACTATCGCTATTATGTGCTGGATAGCCCTGAGATTAGCGATGCTGAGTATGATGAGTTAATGAAAGAGCTGAAGCAACTGGAGGAAAAGTATCCCCAATTCTTGACCCCAGACTCACCTACACA
>DAOWJC010000050.1 GCA_030640595.1 Dehalococcoidia bacterium
ATCAGCCCTTTGCTGTCCATAGTGGCTGGGTATCAAACCGTTCGCCGCTAAGCTTGGCCTGTAATGCCCTCTTAAGCTCGGCTATAGGCACTCTGATTTGATTCATGGTGTCCCGCTCTCTGATAGTAACCTGTTCATCTTCAAGTGATTGGAAGTCAATGGTAATGCAGAAGGGGGTGCCAATCTCATCTTGTCGCCGGTAACGACGCCCGATGCTCTGGGCGTCGTCATAGCTTACCATCCAGCATTGGCGCAGGTCAGCATATATCTGTTTGGCTACTGCCACCAGCTTCTCCCGTCTACTCAGGGGCAATACGGCTACCTTGATGGGAGCCAGAGCCGGATGAAGATGAAGTATTACCCTGATTTCCCCCTCAGCCAGTTGTTCCTCATAGGCATCACAGAGGAAAGCCAGGAACGAGCGGTCTGCCCCAGCCGATGGCTCAATTATATAAGGGACAATGTGTTCCTTAGTTTCTTCGTCAAAGTAGTCCAAGCTCTTGCCGCTGAAGCTAGTATGTTGAACCAGGTCAAAGTCACCTCGATTGGCAATGCCTTCTAGCTCAGCCCAGCCCATGGGGAATAGGTAATCAATGTCATAGCACACCCGGGCATAGTGTGCCAATTCCTCTTTGGAGTGCTGGTGTAGCCGAAGGTTTTCTCTTTTGATGCCTAATTTCACATACCAGTTAAGGCGCTCCTCTACCCAATAGTTAAACCATTCCTCGTCAGTTCCCGGCTTAACAAAAAACTCGATTTCCATCTGTTCAAATTCCCGAGTGCGGAAGATAAAGTTGCCGGTGGTAATCTCATTACGAAAGGCTTTACCAATCTGGGCGATGCCGAAGGGCAGCCTCATTCTGGTGGTATTAACTACATTCTGGAAGTTAACAAAGATACCCTGGGCTGTCTCCGGGCGCAGGTAAACGACGCTAGCCATGTCCTCTATAGGTCCCATAGAGGTCTTGAACATCAGATTGAATAGGCGAGGCTCGGTTAATTCGCCACCGCAAGATGGGCAATTGTTGCCCTTTAAATCATCGCTGCGCCATCTCAGGTGACAGTTCTTACACTCTACCAGGGGGTCAGTAAACCCCTCAAGGTGCCCACTGGCTACCCAGGTCTGGGGGTGCATCAGGATGCTGGCATCCAGACCTACTATATCATCACGCTCCTGAACTACAGCTCGCCACCAGGCTTGCTTAATATTTTGCTTCAACTCTACTCCCAGAGGTCCATAATCCCAGCAACTGGATAGTCCGCCGTAGATTTCACTACTGGGGAAAATGAACCCACGCCGTCGGCACAGGGAGACAATCTTTTCCATATCAACCTTTCCTGGTGCCTGTTCGGTCACTACTATCCCTCCTTAAAGCTTTTGCCGGGCGGGGCTATCAGGTAGCTCGCCAAGCCCGCCGGATGGCTAGGATGAGGAATATGCCCAGAGTAATACCGCCTAATCCCATGATAATCAGGGCGAATACCCACAAGGGCATAATGTGTATTTGGTAAGCATTGTAGCTGAAAATATCAAGCATTGCAAAGCAGAGAACGATTTGGGGCAGCGCAATCATGTTGCCCATTAGCGATAGTATTCTTTCTGGCTTTATCAAGGTGTTCTCTGGCTGTCTGGATAGGATACCCAGTTTTGTTATTCCCCAGGTGATGGCTCCGGCTACCAGGGTAAGCAGGAGTTGTGGCGCAAGGAGCCAGATAGTAGTCATTTCGCGACTGAGCCACCTATCAGGTGAGCCATCAAGTTTGAAGTGATAAGCTACCTCAGCGGAAAGTTGATGATAGAAGTAGGCAGTCAGAATTATTGACAGGGAGAGAATGGCTAATGGCAGTATGATATAGCTCCAGCGAAAGGGTAAAGTCTCGGCGCTAGCAATTTCTTTGGCCGGCTGCCTATGCCTGAGGACAAACCAAAAGGCCACTCCGCAGCCCAGACCGAGCACGAGAATTACAATTAAAATGAGGATGGGTATAATCATCTATTTAGCAATAGCAAAAAGCTCCCCGAGTAGGACTCGAACCTACAACCTAGCGGTGTCCTGAACACCTAGCCGTGTTTGAGTTTGATAAATCACGCCTATTTATGATATACTAGTGAAACTGGCTAATCGGGAAAGTTATAGCTAATCCTACCACATATTCCCCAGTAGCTCAATGGTAGAGCAATCGGCTGTTAACCGATGGGTTTGAGGTTCGAGTCCTCACTGGGGAGCACCAATGAAACTAGAAGAGACCCGACAATGGGTCTCCTCCAGTTTAGCCTCCTTACTTATTGGCTGCCTGTATCTCCTGCAGGGTCTTGCCTTTCTTTGGCTTGTGGGTGTGAGGCATAATCAAAGTTTCCCCGC
>DAOWJC010000153.1 GCA_030640595.1 Dehalococcoidia bacterium
CTGAGGTCAGAGCAGTAGGCGAGTACGAGTTAGAGGTGACGGCAGTAGACGCCAGTGGTAACGAAGCCGAGGTGACAGTAAATTTTGAGATAGTGGAAGCTGATGATACCACACCCCCCGAGATTACCATCACAGGCGTTACCGAGGGTCAAGTAATCGTCTCCCCTGATACCGTTACCCCGGAGTTCAGCGCTTCTGACGATACCGACCCGAGTCCCACCGTGGAGGCAACCTTGAACGGGGATGAGTTTACATCAGGGACTGAGGTCAGTGAGGTAGGGACGTACGAGTTAGAGGTGACAGCAGTAGACGCCAGTGGTAACGAAGCTGAGGTGACAGTAAACTTTGAGATAGTGGAAGAATGATGGACACCCTAAGATAAATAAGGACAGAAACAAAGGCTGAAAGGGGCTGGCTACGCCAGCCCCCTCTTTTTCAAACCTTGTGTAAGGGGATTTTGCTAAAGCTGAACTTCTTCTGGCTCAATCTTACGTAGCTTATCCATACTCTCCAGATAGTCAATATAAAGCACACCATTCAGGTGGTCTATTTCGTGCTCCAGGACTTGAGCCAGAAGTTCATTCGCCTTAATTCGTACCTCCTTCCAGTTTTGGTCGCGCCCCTTAACTCTAACTATCTCAGCACGCTTAATCTCCCCGATATAGCCAGGAACGCTGAGACAGCCCTCATCTACCAGGCGCTCCCCGCTTCTTCGCACTACCTCAGGATTGATTAAGACTACATCTTCTTGCTCAGGCATACCAATAACAATCACTCGCAAAGGAGTGCCTAACTGGGGGGCAGCCAACCCTACCCCACCAGTCGAGTGCATTGTCTCAATCATATTAGATATTAGCCTCTGGATTGAGCCATCAATAACCCTGACCCGCTTTGATTTCTGCCGCAATATCGGCTCAGGAAGAACACGAATAGAGAGAATTGCCACTAACCTTCTCCAAATTTGTCATTGACACAAAATTATAGCTGACACAGGCTAAACTGTAAACCTTATACCAGACCTAGAGGGTCAATATCTACTGCCCAGCCATGGGGAATAGGTATTTGGGAGAGGAAATCAGACAGCTCAGAGCCGCGAAGTATGAGCTGCCACCAAAACCGACCCCGCAGCCGATGAATAAATGCCGGTGCCGGTCCAATTACACTGAGGTCAGCTATTCCCTTGGAGTCGCTTTCCTCAATAAGGAGGCGCTTCATTCTTTCTGCCTCCCTCTGGCAAAGGGCATCGTTAGTATGGGTATAAACAAGGGAGGCTAGCCGGGTGAAAGGAGGATTATGAAGTCGGCGGCGATAGGTAATTTCCCTATCATAGAAAAGGGCATAGTCGTGCTTAGCTGCCGCCTGTATGGCATAGTGCTCGGGAGAGTAGGTCTGAATGATAACCTGTCCGCCTAAAATGCCACGCCCTGCCCTCCCCGCCACCTGACACAGGAGCTGAAAAGTCCTCTCCCCGGCTCGAAAGTCAGGCAAGTTTAGACCAGTATCAGCACTAACTACCCCGACCAGGGTAACCAGGGGTAAATCCAATCCCTTGGCAATCATCTGTGTGCCAATAAGAATATCAGCCTCATGGGCACGAAACTTGCCTAATATTTCGTCGTGAGAATACCGCCGTTTAGTAACATCACTATCCCAACGCAGTAGCCCGGCCTGGGGGAAGGTATAACTGGCTTCCTGCTCCACCTTCTGGGTGCCAATGCCTAAAAACTTTATCCGGCGGCTCAGGCACCGAGGGCAAATCTGAGGAACCGGCATTTTGTAGTTACACTGATGGCAGACTAAAACATCCTCAGCTAAATGATGAGTGAGGGTAACCTCACAACGCCTACAGCGGAGGACAAAGCCACAATTGCGGCACTGAACAAAGGTAGCTGCTCCCCTCCGATTAAGAAATAGAATCACCTGTTCCCTGTTTAACACAGCCCTAGCTATAGCTTCAGATAAAGAGCGGCTAAAAATGCTCCTATTCCCTGCCTTAAGCTCATCCCTTAAATCTACTACCTCAACCCGGGGCAAGAAACCCTCACCGGGGGTAACCCGCTCCGGGAGCTGAAGCAGGTGATAGTCTCCCCCCTGAGCATGGTAAAAGGTCTCTACATCAGGGGTAGCACTGCCCAAAATAACTACAGCCCCGATCAGCTCAGCCAGCTTTATAGCTACATCACGAGCATGGTAGCGGGGTGTATCCTGCTGCTTATAGGTCCATTCATGCTCTTCATCAATAACAATAAGACCTAAATCAGGTTGGGGGGCAAAAATAGCACTCCTGGAACCAATAACCACATCAAATTCCCCGTTTCTTATTCGCTGCCACTCATCGAATTGTTCACCCAGGGAGAGCTTACTATGAAGGACGGCTACCTTACGGGGAAAGCGTGAAGCGAATCGCTCTATAGTCTGGGGGGTAAGTGCAATTTCTGGAACCAAAACAATGCCTCGCTTACCCAGCTTCACCGCCTCAGCCAGAGCCTGTAGGTAGATTTCTGTCTTGCCGCTTCCAGTAACCCCGTGAAGCAGAAAAACGGCTGATGTAGTATGACCCTTCGCCACCTGTAGCAGGCTTGATTTAATAGACTTGAAGGCTGATTCCTGGGCAGCGGTAAGAGTCAGCGGAGAGGAAGGAATAATACCCTCATAGGAGATTGGTTCGCGCTTTACTTCAATCTGCTGAATGGTGACTAAACCTTTATTGACTAAGGCATCAGCCACTGCTCTATCACATTTAATACTCTGCCTGACTCCTGTCCAGGGCACCGGTTTGGGCTGCTGAGCTAAGAAGTCGAGAAGAGCTGCCTGTTTAGCAGTTATTTTTTCCCTCAGACTAACAGCTACTTGTCTGGCTTCATCAGCTTTAACCATCAAGTTGAGGTAAAGCTTTGGCCTTTTGCTTATCTTAGCTGGCTCTAGTTCATAACTTCCCACTAAGCCTTTATTAGCTAAAGTGTCAACTACTGCTTTATCACATTTTGTCCTTTTTCTAGCTTCAGCTAGAGAGACTGGTTCGGGTTGCTGAGCTAGGAAGTCGAGCAGAACCGCCTGTTTAGCAGGTCTTCTTTCACGGGATTTGGCTGCTTCCTGCTGAGCCTCGTCAGCCGTCACTGCTAGAGATAAGTAAGTCACCGTCTTAGGTTTTACCCTAACCCCCTCCAGCTCATAGCTTCTAAGCACTAGACCCCGCCCAACCAGTTGTGAGACGATAGCCTGAGCCCTTTTTTTACCTAACGCCTTCTCCAGCTCCCGTAGACCAACCTTGCCCCGTTGCCTAATTGCTTCAAGAACATGCCTTTGTCCCTGGGTAAGAGACGATATGTCGTATTCATGAGGGGTTGAACAGATAAAAGTGACTACCCCACGCTCAAATCCAGGCGGAAGCATTAACGCCACGGCATCAAAAAGGGGCGATAGATAGTGCTCACTGAGCCAGTGCGCCAACAATACCTGGGAGGGGGATAATATGGGACGGGGCTCAATAATACCGGCTATTTCCCTGGTCTCCTCCACAGCCGGGTATTGGGTTAGCTCTAAAACGATACCCTGGAGGAGCTTATCGCCAAAAGGAACCCATACC
>DAOWJC010000067.1 GCA_030640595.1 Dehalococcoidia bacterium
AAGACGAAATAACCCTGGTTGATTACGGTGCCCTGAATAGTCCGCCCCATTCCCCAATAGGGGAGCGTTTAAGTTATCTGTATAATAATCTTTTGGAAGTTATCACTCGTTGCCAGCCTGATGCAGTAGCTGTAGAGCAACCTTTCATGGCTGAAAATGTGAAGTCGGCACTGGCAATAGGTAGGGCTCAGGCAGTGGCTATGCTGGCAGCAGCTAATAGAGGAATCCCAACCTACGAATATACCCCGACCCAGGTAAAACAGAGGGTTGCCAATTACGGAGCCAGTTCAAAGGAGCAGATTCAGGAGATGGTCAGGCTCCAGCTTGGGTTAGCTCAGGTTCCTCAGCCAAACGATGCCGCCGATGCCCTGGCTGTGGCTATCTGTCACCTGCGAGAGACACACTTGAGCAACCTGCTGGCTAACCAATAATGAAGGAAGGGAAATGATAGCTAGTCTTCACGGTAGATTAGAGTCGCTAGGTAGTGACTCGGCGATTATTAATGTTGGTGGAATCGGCTTTCAGGTATATATGCCTACCTCTACTTTGAGCACGCTGGGCACCATCGGTGAGGAAGTTCAGCTTTATACTCACTTTCATCTCAGGGAGGATAACGCTACCCTCTATGGCTTTGCCTCGGCTGATGAGCTGAGACTTTTTCAAACCCTCATTTCTGTATCAGGGTTAGGTCCAAAGCTGGCACTGGGTATGTTTTCGGTTATGAGCGTGGACAAGCTTACCATGGCTATTGCTACCGGCAGTGTTGACCTGCTGACCATAGTTCCGGGAATAGGCAAGAAGGTGGCTAATCGGCTCATCCTTGAGCTAAAGGAGAAAATAGGTGCTGGTTGGGTAACCACCCCCGGGGTTCAGCTAGCCGAGGAAAATACCGATGTGTTAGCCGCCCTCACCTCCCTTGGCTACTCCGTCTCTGAAGCCAGCCGAGCCGTAGCTAGCCTCCCCCCCTCCTCAGAGCTAAGCCTTGAGGAAAAGATTAAACTGGCACTGCAGTATTTCACCACTAAATAAAAGGAGGATAGTGTGGACATTCTCCCCTATGTAGTAATTTTTATCTTACTTATGGTAATTCTGGTGTTAATTCTTAGACCGAGGAAGATACAAGTCCCGGCTATAGAAGAGCTGGAGAGCAAACTTAGATTTGCTTTAGCCTCGGCAGCCTCGGTTAAGGAGATTCAAGACACCCTGGAAGGTTTACCTCATGACGTTTTGGAATCGATTACTCGCAGTCTGGGCAAGAGAACAGGGAAGCTGAACGAGCTTCTTGCCACTTTTGAGTTAACCCAATATGATAGGCTTTTCTATCTAGGAGAACCTATCGACTTTGTCGGAATTAAATACGACGAAGGCATTGACTTTATTGAAGTAAAAACGGGCAAGGCACGCTTAACCGAGGATGAACAGAGACTAAAGGAACTGATTGATTCCAAGATGGTCAATTATGTGCCTCTGTCTGTCCAGAAGATAGGCATCGCCGAGCACGTTGACACCGAGGAAATTGAGCACCAATCTGAGCCTTGAGGAAAAGACTAAACTGGTGCTACAATATTTTGGGGTAAATAGATAGTAGAAGGTAATTTGCTTGATTTCTAAATCTTCAGCGAAATATCTAATTTCGTATTAAGGGCGTTTGCAACTTTGAATAATGTACTAAGCGTGATATTGCCATCGCCCCTTTCCAGCCTAGATATAGCAGGTTGATGCGTTCCAACAATACTCGCAAGTTGTGCCTGACTCATTCGTAGTTTATTCCTATGTTCTATCAATGCCTGTATGAGCATATACTTTGGCTTGAGTGCCTCATATTCCTTGCGAATTTCTGGGTCTTTTAGAAGCTCTGCCTCAAAGCCTTCGTATCTTGTACCCTTCATAGATGGTAATTACCTCCTCCCACATAACTCGTTCACATTCATATAATATAACATTAATGTTATAATTGGCAAGCCGACTGAGCTTAGCTTTCAGAGATATTTCTCAGCTTATAATCGTTCATTCGTTCAATAGCTAGCTCTAGGTCACTCTGTGGCGTTTTATCTCCCTTTTTTAGAATAGCATGCAATAATATGAATTTACGTCCAGTAAATGCAAAGAAAAGAATACGATAGTAATCAGAGCCGTGCTTTACTCTGAGTTCCCTTATACCCGATTCGTGTACTTTTCTAACATACGGCATTCCCAATGTAACATTAAGTATTCGTAATAATTTGAATACGTGAATAATCTCTGCAATCACCTTTGGGGGCTGGTCAAGTATAAAGTCTTTTACCGGTTCGTTACCTTCTTCATCTATATAAAAACCAACTTGCCAATCCACGATGCTATTATATATCACAAACTGATTATATAGAAAATATACATTTCATTTTTGAAGGAGAGGGGGACACAGGGGGTGAGGTTGGTAAACACTAATTGAAGCCAGTATAGCAAAGAGATATACTATCTGTGGAATACCTTTTAGTAGAGTTCAATGAGACAGAAAGTTTACCGGCATAGAGTTACGTGGCGTCTGGCGGTTGCCTTAACGCTGGCGGGAGCCCTCAGCCTTATGAGCTCATCTCCCGCATCAGCCCAGGACCTGTCAGAAAACTTCCAGCTCAGCTATGACCCAGTAACCTTCGATAAGACCGAGATTCAGGGCAGCGAAGTTTTTCACGCCACCATCGCTGGACGTGCTACCTGTATTAAAGACCTGCCAATATCAGCAAGTGAAGCTACCCTCACCTCGCAGGTTATCGCCGAACATGTCGCCAGCGGCACCAGGGTAACGCTTAATTCGAGCTATACCATTTCCATCAAGCCCTTCCCCTCTAAAAAAGGCGAAACTGCCGAAATCAGCCAGGCTGTTCCCCTGCAGTTCCCGGCACAGGCTGAATCAGGCGACTACAATGTCATCGGGAAAATTATCGAAGCTAAAGTTAAAGTTGGATTTATGTGGATTGAGGTTACCGGGTATCTTCCCCAAGACCAGCTCATGGGCTCACTAAAGTATGTTGCTCCACAGCCAACGTCAACGCCTACACCGGCACCTGCGCCTGCACCGCCCCCTGCACCGGCGCCGACGCCGACATCCCCACCTATACCGCTGGAACATGGTCTCGCCTGGTGGGTCTGGTTAATAGTCGCTGTTGCTGTCGCCACCACAGTGATGAACATCATCTGGTTTCTCAGACACCGCGCTACATAGCACAACCAGCAAATAGCCGTATAAGCAATCCCTGATTGAAGCCAACAGACTGAAGAGATATACTGTTCTTAGAAGAACTTTTTGGGTAAATATATGCCTCAGTTTGAGATAGTCTCCGATTTTGGGATGACCGGTGACCAGCCAGAGGCGGTGGATAGGCTGGTGGAGGGGTTAAATAAGGGCTTTAAGCGCCAGACACTGCTCGGG
>DAOWJC010000004.1 GCA_030640595.1 Dehalococcoidia bacterium
CGTCGATTACTTCCAGCTTTATACCTCTCTCACTCAGCTGCTCGGTTACCGAAGTCAGCATCAAATCAACTATCTTTCGTATCTGCTCCTTGGTCAGGGAATGAAATACAACCACACCATCAACGCGGTTAAGAAACTCAGGTCGGAAGGTCTTCTTTAATTCACCGAGCAAGTTCTCTTTCATCGTCTCATAGGCCTGCTCCCGGCCTTTGGCCTCATTACTGCGGGAGGCAAAACCAATAATAGTGCCTTTCCTGATAAGCTCAGCACCCACATTGCTGGTCATAGCAATAATGCTGTTGCGGAAATCAACACGACGACCCTTGGCATCGGTCAAGTGACCATCATCAAATATCTGGAGCAATATATTAAACACATCGGGGTGAGCCTTTTCAATCTCATCAAGGAGTATGACACAGTATGACTTGCGTCTTACCGCTTCGGTTAACTGCCCTCCCTCCTCATAGCCAACATATCCTGGCGGTGCCCCAACCAGTCGGGATATAGCAAATTTCTCCATAAACTCAGACATATCAAGCCTGATTAGGGCGTCCTCGCTACCAAACATAAACTCAGCCAGGGCTCTGACCAGCTCTGTCTTACCAACACCGGTTGGACCGAGAAAGACAAAGTTGCCTATGGGATGCCTCGGGTCTTTGAGCCCGGCTCGGGCTCGCCTTACCGCCTTAGCAATAATATTAATCGCCTCATCCTGACCAATAATGCGCTTATGCAACACCTCTTCCATATTAAGTAGCCGAGCCGTCTCATCACCACCCAACTGCACTACTGGAATCCCTGTCCACATACTAACTACTTCGGCAATATCCTCGGCAGTCACCACCGGCTTCTCTTGCTCCTGCTCAGACTGCCACTCTTCCTCTATCCTCTTTATTTTTTCCTCAATTTGAAGCTCTCGCTGGCGCAGTTCAGCGGCATAATCATACTGCTGGGTAGCCAGGGCAGCATCTTTATCCTTACGCACACTATCCTCAAGCTGCCTGGCTTCCTTCAAGGTAATAGGTACAGTCCGGTGTCTAATCCTTACCCTTGACGCTGCCTCATCAACCAGGTCAATAGCCTTATCAGGCAGAAAACGGTCGGGGATATATCTGGCAGCTAATGTGGCTGCTGAATTTAGTGCTTCATCGCTTATTGTCAGCTTGTGATGCTCCTCGTAGCGCTCCTTAACACCGCGTAAAATCTCCAGTGTTTCCTCTACAGAAGGCTCCTCTACCAAAATAGGCTGGAAACGGCGCTCCAGGGCAGCATCGCGCTCTACATACTTACGGTAATCATCAAGGGTGGTAGCACCGATACACTGCAATTCGCCTCGTGCCAAGGAGGGCTTGAGAAGACTAGCCGCATCAACTGCCCCTTCAGCCGCCCCGGCACCGACAATAGTGTGGAACTCGTCAACAAAGAGCACGCAGTTTCCCGCGGCTTTTATCTCATCAATAACCTTTTTTAACCGTTCTTCAAACTCACCCCGGTATTTTGTCCCAGCTACTACTGCCCCTATATCCAAGGTCAGTATCCGTTTCCCCTCTAGTGTTTCAGGAACGTCGCCGGCGACAATACGGTGAGCTAAACCCGCAACAATTGCCGTTTTCCCCACCCCCGGCTCACCGATAAGAGCCGGATTGTTCTTAGTTCGACGGCTGAGGATTTGAATTACCCGGGAAATCTCCGTTTCCCGCCCAATAACCGGGTCAAGCTTCCCAGCACGGGCAGCTGCTGTCAGGTCAATACCTAACTGGTCCAAAGCCGGAGTCTGACTTGTGGTGCGAGCCGCCCTTGCCCTAGGCACACCTTGACTGAGGATATGAGCCGTTTCAGCTCGCGCTCGCTCAAGGGTAACACCAAAGCTATCTAATACATTAGCCTCTACCCCTTCTCCCCCGCGCAGCAAGCCTAACAAGAGATGCTCAGTGCCAATATAACTATGACCGAGGTAGCGTGCCTCATCTATAGCCAATTCAATGACTCTCTTAGCCCTGGGAGTAAGCCCGATTTGGCCTGAGGGAGGTTTCTCACCACGCCCGATAATAAATTCCACCGCCGAACGCACCTTAGTCAAGCTCACCCCTAGATTGGCAAGAACCTTGGCTGCCACTCCCTCTTCCTCCCGCACCAAACCAAGCAAAATATGCTCAGTGCCAATATAACTATGGTTAAGCAGCTGCGCCTCTTCCTGGGCTAGGGTGAGAACCCTACGAGCTCGCTCTGAGAATTTCTCAAATCGGCTAGCCATCTTTTCTCCTTAGAACTGCTTCCTACCTAATTATAAAGCAACCAAGGGCAAAGGTCAAAATCTGAAGCTAAAACTATTTGTCAACCCTGAAGTCCCCTGGCAGTGGCATATTTTCCACAAAGGGTTGCCCCCTCGGTATCGTCTGCGCTGGGGCGTTTCACTTCCGTGTTCGGGATGGGAACGGGTGGTTCCACCCCGCTCTAACCGCCAGGAGACTATATATTTTAACACACTACCTAGCA
>DAOWJC010000116.1 GCA_030640595.1 Dehalococcoidia bacterium
CCGTGGTTAGTCTATCGGCTGACACAGTTATCAAGCTAAGCCATATAGATAATATTATCGGGGTAAAAGAAGCCAGTGGTAATCTAGGTGAGGTTGCCAGGATTATCAGTAACACCGATGAGGATTTTCTCGTCTGGAGTGGTAATGATAGCGATACCCTGCCCATACTAGTCCTGGGCGGCTATGGCGTCGTTAGCGTTGCCTCCCACCTTGTAGGCAAACAAATCAGGGAAATGATTAATAGTGCTATTAGTGGTAAAACAGACAAAGCCGCCGACATCCACCGCCACCTTCTGCCCTTGATTAACGCCTTGTTTATTGTCTCCAACCCTATTCCGGTAAAGTATGCCCTTAATCATATCGGTTTCAAGGTTGGGAAACCCCGCCTGCCCCTTACCGAGCCTGATGAAAAATCAGCCGCTATCATTAAAGACACGCTGAAAAACTACCAGATTGACCTGCCGATATAGGCGGGAACTACTATCCTGTGACACCCTGATTAAAAGATACAGGTCTATTTTACCGCCTAGTCATTTATTGTGGTGAATAGTTCGTTAGCAAAAATGTTAGCAATAACTGTTGTCAGAAAAGTGATTGTGAGTGATTTTGAAAAAGTACCAGGTGGGATATAAAGGTATCTAGAAGAGGTTGGCAGAAAATTTGTCAGTCAATTCTTTGAACAAGCTGTCAAGGTAATTATTCGATGGGAGTTTAGAGCCATTGATTTTGTAGATATACCAAATCATGGGATGTTCATGGTATTGCGAAACTTGTTTTCCGTCGATGATTTCCGGGAAAGTTCTTCCAGATATTACTAATGGCTCGAGATATTCTAATTCCTCAAGAGTTATGATTTCTAATCTACGAATAAGTGGAGAGCAAAGCAAGCCTTTACTTCGAATTCTATCTAACAAGTAAGTAGTTAGTAGGGGTCCTGTAGGAAAATTTCGAGCAGTGACTATTACAGGGTAAAAGGACTTAATTTGTGACGTATCCACACCTTCCAATGGTAAGGTGCCAGTAATAAAATTATTTATATTTTGGTCTAACTGCCTAGCTGCGTGGACGATTATGTCGTCTGTATCTTTATCAAATGATTTCAAAGAACCAGGTATCATGGTTTCTTCCATTCTTAGAGTAGGCCATTTGGCTTCGAAGAATACGAGTTGATTGGGATAATACACAATAGCGTCTGAAGCTCTTTTCCCTTTGTGACGAATATCGCAGAAGACTCGACTCTGAAGAAGGGTGGTGGGGAACATACGTCTGAATATGTTTGTGAAATAAAGGTGGTAGAGTTCTCCAAAAAAAGTACGAAAATTCTTATTATCCGGTAACAAATCACTAATCATCCAGAATATCCCTTCACCAAGTTTCTCATATAGCCACTGAACATTAACCGTGACATATTGATTTTCGTTTAAAGCTAGAAGGGGGTTAGTACGAAACATATTAAAGTCATTAAGCTGTCCAAATGAGCCTGCGTACTTTCGCCTATGGTTCGTTTGAAAGGTGTTTTGGTCAATAACCAGATGTTTTAGCAAGCTACCAAAGTCTTTTAGTCTAGACTTTGAGAAAAAGGTTTCCTTGTTTATGATTACCTTTTCGTTGATTGGGGGTTTGCGGTCAGCCCAAGCTGACAAATATAGAGAATAAATACCAAAGCCCATAGTCAAGAAAAGTTCAAGCGGAATATTGTATAAGGATTGGAATAGGTCTTCTATTATGACGTGATTATTGAAAGACTTAGCTTGAGGCGTTAATGGCAAATTGATAAAGAGGTCAAAATACCTAGAAATGACGTGTTTAGGATCTTCGGCGTGCTGAAAACAGTATATTCGGATTAATGACTCCAACAGAGGGTAAGGTTTATTAGCGAACCTAGCAGAAAAATCTTCATAACTAATATAGTCATTAATCCCTAGTAGGCATCTAGAAATAATCTCCTTTCTCTGTATGGGATCAATAGGGTTAGTTTCCGTATTTGGGCTCTCCAGTAACGCCATCTTGGCAAGGGTAGCAATCTGCCAAGAAGTGAATGGGATTAGTGTGTCACCGGTTTTAGATAATTGTACAATCTTATTAAGAATGGAATGAGGAAAAACCATTTGCGTCAAATCTGACTGTAAATCCATAGTATGCCTAACGGCAAAGGCTGCAGCCAATTTAGATAGAAACAGTAACCAATTAGGATATGAGATAGACTTCACTAGCTTCACTAGATCTTCAGGGGAGACCGCAGAGCCAAATACTTCTTCATGTGTGATAGCTATAGCTGTTGACTCTTGGAGAACAGGAGTGGAGATTCTTCTGGTTTTAGGCGTGATGCGTACGGCGGGAATGAGCAAGTTGCCGACAGAAACCCACCTGTATCGTTTCCAAAATTCTTTGTTGCCCATCTTTCATCAGCTTGATTATATAACAAAAACTTAAAAAACGTGATTTTTGACTATTGAAACCCTGATTATAAGATAGGCATCTTGTGGATGGTCTGCTCCCGTGCCTTTCCTATAGAGATGAGGTTGACCGGGCAGGAAGTGAGCTCTTCCAACCTAGCTATATATTGGCGAGCCTTGGGTGGCAACTGCTCATATTGTCTAATATGGCTGGTAGGGGTCTGCCAGCCAGGTAACTCTTCATAGATGGGTTGACACCTTTCTAAAGTAGCTACATTACCCGGGAAATAGTCAATGGTGTGCCCATCCAGTTTATAGCCAACACATATCTTCAGGCGTGGCAAGGTATCAAGAACATCGATGCGGGTAATGGCCGCCCCGGTAAAGCCATTGATTCGGGTGCTAAAGCGAGCGGCAACGGCGTCAAACCAGCCACAACGGCGGGGTCTGCCGGTAGTAGTGCCATACTCATGACCTCGTTCCCGAATCAAGTCGCTAGTTTCGTCCTTCAATTCAGTAGGCATCGGACCGGCACCGACTCTGGTGCAGTAGGCCTTAAACACGCCCAGGATACGATTAATCCTGGTAGGACTGAGACCAGTGCCTAAACAGCCTCCCCCCGCCAGCGGTGAAGACGAGGTAGTATAAGGATAAGTGCCAAAATCGGGGTCAAGTAAAGCCCCCTGGGCTCCTTCCAGTAGAACCAGCTCACCCCGGTTCAACGCTTCCTCTAGCATTATAGTTGTCTCCCGAATATGAGGAGCTAGACGCTCCCCATACTGGCAATACTGATTATATACTTCGTCCAACGATAGAGGGCTAACCTCATAAACTTTGGTCAAAATAATGTTCTTGTAGTCAAGTGTAAGGCGAAGCCGCTCCAGTAACCTCTCTTTATCTAAAAGGTCGCCAGTTCTAATGCCTAACCTGGCTGCTTTATCGGCAAAGGCAGGGCCTATGCCCTTGCGCGTTGTGCCCAATGCTTTCCCAGCTCGTGATTCCTCCTCCAAGCCATCGAGGAGGATATGATACGGCATAATCAGGTTAGCCCGGTCACTGATAAATAGCCTGGTAGTATCCACACCACGCTGGTTAAGCTGGTCTATCTCATCAATTAGCACGGCGGGATTAATCACCACACCGTTACCAATAATGCAAACAGCTTGGGGATAAAAAATACCACACGGGACAAGGTGGAGCCTAAACTCACCATAGGGGTTAACTACAGTATGCCCGGCATTATCCCCGCCTGAAAAGCGGACAACCACTCCTGCTTTTTCGGCAAGCAGGTCAATCACCTTGCCCTTCCCCTCATCCCCCCACTGAGCTCCAATTACAGCAATAGCTGGCATTACTTCCCTCCTCTAATATATTTATAGCATAAAAGGCGGTTATAAATAAAAGGGTTAAAAGCTACCTGGTTTTTGTCTGTTGCCACACATAAATCAATCTCTGGCCGATGGTGAAAAAGCTGAATACCACTATAATAGCTAAGGCAATAACTAAAAAGGCATAGTCAATCTGGCTCAGTAAAAGGCCTAATGCCAACACAATGGTCCTCTCGGCTCGGGTAAATAATCCCACCTCGCACTCCAGACCTAAGGATTCTGCCCTGGCTCTGATATAGCTCACCAGTAGTGAACTGGGCAGGGCAACACCAGCAAGTAAGATTCCGACGATGAATCCTCCTCTGACATATAGGACTATGATGCCCAGTAACAGTACTGCCTCGGATAAACGGTCAAGAGTAGAGTCAAGGACAGCGCCAAAGCGGGTAGTCTGGTTAGTGCGGCGAGCCAGGGCTCCATCCAGGATGTCAAAAAAACCGGCAACAAGCACTACAAAACCGGCAGCAAAAAGGTGCTCTGTAATAATAAGTGCCGCAGCGCCAGCAGCTAGTAAAAAACCAAACCAGGTTATGGCGCTAGGTGTTATGGGTGTCTTAGCCAAGAGCCGCACTACCGGTTGGGTAAGATAATAGGCTGCGGTCTTACGAATTTCGGCTAACCTTGGCATTATCCGTTGCTTTTCAGAAACAGCACTACCCAAGCCTCTCTACCCTTCACTTAAACTAAAACCGACATAGCTTCAGATTCATTCTTTCCGCAAGTTTCATTAAGCACCTTGACATAATAATCCAATACCCTTTGGGCAACGTGTTTCCAGTCATACCCCTCGGCGGTAAGTTTTCCTCTGGCTGCCATCTGCTGCCGAAGCGATTCATTCGCCATAAGCGAGATTAGAGCCTGAGCCAATGCCTTCTCATCTTTTGGTGGCACCAGTAACCCCTCAACACCGTGAGTCATAAGGCTGGCATAACCGTCTATATCGGAGGCGACAATTGGCTTACCGATAGCCATAGCCTCAAGCAAAGCGATACCAAAACTTTCCCGACCGGTGGCTGGAGAACAAAAAATATCGGCTGTCTTATAATATCTGGGTAGTTCGGCATAGGGTACATAGCCAACAAAAACAACATCCTCTATCCTGTTCCGCTTCACCTGCCTCTCATATTTTCGCCGCAGTCTGGTGCCAGGACCCACGATGATAAGTCGCGAGTTAGAAAACTCCTCCTTGACTCGCTTGTAAGCCTTAATTAGGTAGTTTAAGCCTTTGCGACTTTCCAAACGAGCAACAAACAGGATATTCAGCTTTCCGTCACAGAACTCGTCAATTGGCGACACATCGGGAGAAAAATGCGCTAAATCTATGCCATTAGGGATAATATTGTATTCTCCAGGGACATACTTACTGGCAAACTCCATAGCTGGTTTAGACACCGCAATTTTGCCGTGAAGCTTACGAGCACGTCTGTTCAATATTATGGTGCTAATAGGTCTACCAAAGTTGTAACCAGACCAGGGATGGCTAAGATATCCCACGCTGTGCTGAAAGGCGTGAAAGGTACCTACATTAGTGGTATGCGAAAAACGGAGCACAGCAGAACATAGCATGGGCATAAAAGGTTCATGGAGGTGGATAATATCAAACTTTTCCCTTTCAAGCACGGCTTTTATGGTGGGGGCTAGGTGTGGTGATATAGTAATACGGCAGATGGAACCACTGGTAGGAATGGGGCGCGGCTTACCTATGGGTATAAACTTGTCGCCAAAAGTGGAGACGACGCTAGATGCAGGGGCGATAACCTTAACCTCATGACCCATCAGGGTAAGTTGGTGCTCAAGGCAGGAGATGTGATTGGTAACACCACCGGGATAGGCAAAGTCATAAGGCGAGACTAAGGCTATCTTCATAAGTAGCTACCTAAAACCTACCTGCGAACTTACTCTGATGGTTTTCCCTTTTCAGCTTGCTGAGCAGTAGCAACAATAAACTCTTCCACCATCCGGTGAGCTTCGTCATCTGTATACTGGATGGGTGGTGATTTCATAAAGTAGGCTGAGGGGGCTACCAGTGCCCCCTTCAATCCCCGGTCTAGGGCAAGCTTACAGCACCTGATAGCATCAATAACCACCCCGGCTGAGTTAGGGCTATCCCATACCTCAAGTTTTAACTCCAGGTTCAGAGGAACATCGCCAAAGGTTTGCCCTTCCATCCTAATATGGCAAAACTTGCGGTCAGTCAGCCAGGGGACATAATCACTGGGACCGACATGGATATTATCGGGGTCAAGCTTATAATCTAGCTGAGAGGTAACCGAGGTGGTTTTGGATATCTTCTTCGACTCGAGGCGTTCCCGTTCTAGCATATTATAAAAGTCAGTGTTACCGCCAAAGTTCAATTGATAGGTTCGCTCCAGCCTAACTCCGCGGTCTCTAAACAGCCTGGTAAGCACACGATGGACAATAGTGGCTCCCACCTGAGATTTAATATCATCACCAATAATCGGAAGCCCCCTCTCGGTGAAACGCTCCTGCCAGTATTTCTCTCGGGCAATGAAAACTGGGATACAGTTAATAAAGCCGCAGCCAGCCGTCAGCACCTGCTCAATATACCATTTGGTTGCCTCTTCACTACCAACCGGCAGGTAATTAATCACCACGTCGGTTTGGCTTTCCTTGAGGATTTTAATTATATCAGCCGTTGAGCCCGGTGCTTTCTGTATTATCTGAGATAGATACTTGCCCAGCCCATCATGGGTCATGCCCCGCTGGACTTTAACGCCTGTAGTCGGCACGTCGCAAAACTTGAAGGTATTATTGGGTCGAGTAAAAATTGCTTTCGCCAAGTCCTTGCCAACCTTGTTCTTATCAATATCAATGGCAGCTACAAAATTGATATCGCTTATATGGTATCCCCCCAGATTAACATGCATAAGTCCAGGCACTAATTCAGTCTCTTTCGCCTTCTTGTAGTAGTGAACACCCTGA
>DAOWJC010000085.1 GCA_030640595.1 Dehalococcoidia bacterium
ACCTGTGGGCTGTACCCAATGAGGTCTATTTTGGCAGAGAACAGCCAATGGAGCCTTACTACATCATCATGCGCCTGCCTGATGAGGAGAAGGAGGAATTCCTGCTCATGCTGCCCTTCACCCCGGTGAACAAGAATAATACCATTGGCTGGCTGGCTGCCCGCAGTGATGGAGAAAACTATGGGAAGCTGCTTGCCTACCTTTTCCCCAAGGAGCGGCTGGTGTATGGTCCCAGCCAGATCGAGAACCGAATCTCGCAGGATACCATCATCACCGAGCAGCTTGCCCTGTGGGGTCGCGGTGGTTCCCGAGTTATCCGCGGCAACCTGCTGCTGATTCCTTTAGGCAAATCCAACCTATATGTGGAGCCGGTCTTCCTCCAGGCAGAGGCTGGTGGGCTTCCACAGTTGAAGCGAGTTATTGTAGTTGTCGGTGACCAGGTAGCTATGGAACCTACATTGAAGGAAAGCATCGCGGCTATCTTTGGCGCTGAGGCACTACCGACTGAGCCAGTGGTCAAACCGCCAGTTCCGGCAGAACCAGAGGAGGCAGTAGCCGCTGACATAGCTAACCTGATTGAGGAGGCTCAACAGCACTACAACAAGGCTCAGGAGTATCTCAAGGCAGGTGATTGGGCTGGCTATGGAAGCGAGTTAGATGCTCTGGAGGCAGTGTTAGACCGACTGGCGGAACTCATTGCTGAAGAGTGAAGATAGCCCACTGGTTCCACGGACTTAAAGAGCCCCGGGAAGACCTTTTAGCTCCTTATAACTAAAAACGGGACCGTCCAGGCAAACATATTTCGGGCCTATATTGCAGTGACCACACTTGCCGATGCCACACTTCATAAACCGTTCGAGGGTTAACATTATGGCTTCTTCGGCGAATCCTATTTTGAATAGCTCCTGTATCACAAAACGGAACATAACGGTCGGTCCACAGATTATAGCGACAGCATTCTGTGCTGAAATCGCCGTTTTGCTAAATAAAGTTGTCACCACTCCGACATTTCCCTGCCAGTCGCTTGAGCCAACATCCACAGTTACTAGCACCTCTGCATTATCCGTATTCCCCCACACCGCAAGCTCATCCCGGAAAAGCAGGTCACTTGGAGTTCGTGCCCCATATAGGATAGTTACTTTTCCGAAGTCCCTCCGATTGGCAAACACGGTTCTGATTAGCGACTTCAAAGGGGCTAGCCCCAGTCCTCCGCCGATGAAAACCAGATTTTTATTTCGCATTTGCTCAACAGGGAACCCATTGCCGAAAGGACCTCTGATACCCACAATATCGTTATCACTCAGCCGGTGCAGCGCCTCGGTCACCCGCCCTACTCTTCTCACGCATAACTCAATGTAGCCTATTTGACTAGGGGAGGATGCTATTGAGATGGGTGATTCACCATAGCCAAGCAGGGATAGCTCTATGAACTGCCCGGGCTTGTACCGAAACTCCTGCTGGCGCTTCCCGTCTTGAAAAACCAGGCTGAATGTCTTGGTATCGTAGGTTTCCTCATTTATTGTTTTGATTACTGCGGGATAAGGTACATACAGATTTCTCATGTCCATAGCTCACCAACTACCGAGCGGAAGACTTGTTCCCAGTCAATATGGCACAAGGCAGTCTCAGTGCATCGGCCGCAGCCTACACACTGGAGCACGCCAAATCTCTCCACAAAGTAGTCCCATTTGTGGTAGAACCTCTGCTTTATTCTGGCTTCAGCGCTCTCCCTCGGATTTATATCTCCTGCCATTCTAGTGAAGCCGGGAAGGAGGCAACAGTCCCAGCACCGCAGCCTACTGCCCTTTTCCTTCTCTATCCTATCTACAACATCAAAGCAGTAGCATGTAGGACATAGGTAAGTGCAGCCACCGCACTCCATACACCTCTCGCCCAGCTGTGCCCACCTACTATTGTTAAAGTAAGCCGCCATCTTCCTTGCCACCTCTAGGGGGTCAACAGGCTTGGTGGCAAGCTTTTTTGCCTGTTCAACTACTTGCTCCTTCTTCTTTCCGCTTGCCTTACCCGCTTCCCGAAACAAGCTTGGGGTCTTATTAACTAGCTCTCTCCCTTTTTCTGAAGCTACCTCAACGAAGTAGGAACCATCAAGCTCAGTGAGAAGCACATCAAAATTATCGGATAGGGTAGGGGAGCCGCCAACAGAGCCACAAAAGCACGTCGCTGCTGGCTGGTTACAGCCAAGGGCGACCAAGGTAGTTTTCTCCCTCTTCTGGAGGTAATACTCATCCCTCGGGTCTTCACTGAAGACCTTATCCAGAATGAGCAGGGCATTCACATCACAAGGGCGTATCCCGAAGATTACCCTTCTTTTCTCTTCCCCCTCCGGTAATATTATATTGAAGCCCTCTTTGCTAGTGGTAAAGCTAAACATGGTTTCAGTGGGCGGCAAGAAAAATTCCTTCGGTGGCGCCAGCGTGTTCTGGTAATCAAGAGCGACCTGGTTGGCACCAGATAGAGACACGAAGACGATTTCTCCATGCATCCTCACTGGTGCAATGACCTCAAACTCCTTTCTCAAGCTCTCAAGCCACTGCGGCACTTTTTGCTTGTCCAGTTCCCACGCTAGAGCCACTCTAATCACTCCCCTCCAGGCTGACGGCGCAGACCTTGTACTCGGGTATTTTAGCCACCGGGTCTAAGGCAGGGTTGGTTAGTATATTAGCTGCCGCCTCTCCGAAGTTGAACGGCATGAACAAGGTCTTTGCTGGCACCTTATCGGTGACCAACGCCTTGGTAATAACTTGCCCCCGTCTTGATGAGACTTTCACCTTACCTCCGTGCCGTATATTCAATTCCTTAGCATCGGCAGGGTTAATCTCGATATAGCCCTCCGGGGCTTCCCGGTTCAAGGATTCCGACCTTCCCGTCATTGTCCGGGTATGGAAATGATAATATATTCTGCCGGTAGTTAATATGAAGGGATACTGCTCATCCGGCATTTCGGCGGGAGGAAGGTAGTCCACAGGGTGGAACTTGCCTTTCCCTTGAGTAAAGGTATCTTTGTGAAGATACTTTGTGCCAGGATGGTCTCGACTAGGACAAGGCCATTGTAATCCAAAGTCGTCTAGTCGGTCATAATGAATCCCGCCGTATATCGGGGTGAGGTTGGCTATCTCTTCCATTATTGCCTCGGCTGAGTCGTAGCTCATGTTGTAGCCCATCTTGCGGGCGACTCCACAGACAATATCCCAATCAGGTCGGCTAGCCCCTATCGGGTCTATGGCTTTTCGTACTCGCTGGACTCGCCTCTCGGTATTGGTGACAGTGCCGTCCCTCTCAGCAAAGCTGCAAGCTGGCAATACCACATCGGCAAGTTCTGCCGTATCGCTAAGGAAAATGTCTTGCACCACCAGAAAATCCAGACTGTCAAGAGCCCTTCTAACGTGAGTTATATCAGGGTCGCTTATCATTGGGTTTTCACCCATGATATACATCCCTTTTATCTTTCCCTCCGCTGCTGCATTCATCATCTCAATGACAGTCAGCCCGATATTGTCCGGCAGTTTTGTCTGCCATGCCTGTTCAAATTTTTGTCTTGATGCCTCATGAGCTACACGTTGATACCCGGTATAAAAATCGGGCAGAGCCCCTACATCACATGCTCCCTGGACATTTTGATGTCCTCGCAGCGGGTTTACACCGGTACCTTCTTTGCCTACATGACCACAAAGCATAGCTAAGTTAGCTAAGTCCATCACATTATCCGTGCCGGTTGTATGTTGCGTGATGCCCATGCAATATATAATGGTTGCCCTCTCAGCTTTGGCATACAGCCTAGCTGCGGTTCTGAGGTCATCAGCCGGAACTCCTGTAGTCTCCTCTACATAGTCTGGGGTATATTTCTGGAGGTTTGCCCTCATCTCATCAAAGCCTTCAGTCCGTTCCTCAATGAAGCCAGGGTTATGCAGCTTTTCCTCTATTATCACGCTCATTAGCCCATTTATGAGGGCAACATCTGTCCCTGGCTTTAGTCTTAGGTGTATGTCGGCAAACTTACTCAGATGAATCATTCTCGGGTCGATGATGACCAATTTAGAACCATTGTCCACTGCCCTAAGTATGTCAGCGGCAATAATTGGGTGCTGCTCGGTGGTATTGCTCCCGATGACAAGGATGACATCTGCATCTTTGATGTCGGTGATGGAATTAGTCATTGCCCCACTGCCGAATGCCCTGACCAGCCCGACAACGGTTGAAGCATGGCAAAGTCGGGCACAGTGGTCTATATTGTTAGTCCCCAGGACGGCTCTGGCAAACTTCATCATCACGTAGTTTTCTTCGGTGGTGCACTTGGCTGAGCTCAGAACACCCAGGCTATCGCTGCCATGTTTTTGTTTTATTTCAGTTAATCGGCGAGCAACTAGGTCTAACGCCTCATCCCAGGTGGCTTCAGCAAAGACTCGGTTTCGCTTGATGAGAGGATTAGTTAGTCTCTGCGGATGGTGAATAAACTGGTGGGCATTCCATCCCTTGAGGCAGAGTCTCCCCTGGCTAACCGGATGGGCTCGGCTTGGGGCAATGCCCACCACTCTGCCGTGGTCAACACACAGGTATAGGCCGCAGCCTACGCCGCAATATACGCAGGTTGTAAGTACTTTGTCCACGCTTATCCTTTATCGTCTGTCTTTTGAAGTCGTGCAATGAGACCAATGTCGCGCCTGTATTATGCCCTATTATGGCTGGGCTTTCAAGA
>DAOWJC010000069.1 GCA_030640595.1 Dehalococcoidia bacterium
CCCAACTTATTCTGAATCTCCAATTTAGGTTTCCCCTGCTTTCTTAGCTCCTTGGCTCTAACTACCCTATGAACCTGCCGGGATAGCATAACCAGAAGATAGGCAGGGGCAGCCCCCCTTTGCAGTAACTGCTCAAGCAATTGTTCGGCTACCCCAGCTTTGAACTCAAGGATAGCATCAACCATAGCAAAAACACTAGCCTGCTGAGCATAGCTTACCACCATCTTAACATCCTCTTCCTCAATGCGACGACCTGAAGTAAATAGGGCTAGCTTATTAATTTCATTGCTCATAATCCATAGGTCGCCGCCCACAAGTCTAGTCAGTAAGTCTACTGCCTGGGGGGATATCTTGCCACCTTCATCCGTCACACGTCTCTGAATCCACTGACGCAGCTTAGCCTCTCTCAGTAGAGGGAAAGACCTTGTCTCTGCCTTGCCCGAAAGCTCCTTTAGCAGAGGGTTATTACTTCCTATTTTACCGTCTATTAATACTAATATTACGCTATCAGGGAGCTTACCCATATAGGCGCCTAATGATTTATACTCATCCTGCTGGTCGGTTTCGGGTGTGATTTTCCTCTGACGTCTGGATTTGCCCCTGGGTTCAAAGCGCTCCAGCAGCCCCTCGACGATGACCAGGCGTCTTTCTGCCAGAAAGGGTACTGTCTCACAAACGGTTCTTAATTGGTCTAATTTCAGTTGTTGACCATCAAGGGCAGTGGTATTAGCCGCTAAAATTGCCTGGTCACCTAAACCTTTTTTTATCCCCTCAAGCGACTGGCGAAGGGAAAAATCATCCTGACCCAATAATATATATAACAAGGTTTGCCTTTCCTATTTATAGGTCTCCCCATTTTATCACAGTGAAGCTTTGTCTAGTAATTTCCGCTCAAGAAGAGTAGAATAAATACAATAATACCTTACCGGCTGGCACTGCCGGGGTTAAGAGGAGAGGTATAATGCCAGAACAAGCTGATGAAGTGAAGAAGGTAGCTGATTATGCCGCTGACATGACGCTCCCGGCTAAGTTGAGAACTGACGCTATCGAACAGCTCAGCCACATATCCACCCGTGAAGCCTTTCTCGCTTTACTGGAACTAGCCGCTAACGAAAAGCTAATTGTCAAAGAAAGAGACCTTGCCCTGAAGAAAGCCAGGGAAACACTAAAAAGGACAAGTCCTCAGTAATCTCGGCATAATAAGAAGGCGTGCGGTTAGACCAATGAGTGTTAATATTGGCATCATAGGGCTAGCTAAAAGCGGCAAGACAACCATTTTCAATGCTCTAACCAAAGGTAAGGCCGATACCAGAAGCTACACCCAAGAAGGCTTAGCCCCGCATATCGGGATAGCTAAGGTCCCAGAGCCCCGCCTTAAAGTATTAGCCGATATGCTTCACCCCAAACGGGTAGTTCCGGCTGAGGCAACATACATTGATATAGGGGCTTCAGTTAAGGGTTTGGTTAAGGACAAACCTACAAGTAGTCAATTCCTGACTCAGCTTAGCAATGTCGATGCTCTTATTAATGTCACCCGAGCCTTTACTGATGAAAGCATACCCCATATTGAAGGCAGCCTGGATGTAGACCGGGATATTGCCACTATGAATTTGGAACTTGCCTTTTCTGACTTAGCCATTATCGAGAGAAGGCTGGAGAGAATAGAGATATCCTTGAAAGGGGCTAAACAGCCTGAGCGTCAAGGTCTTCTCCACGAGCAAGAGATGATAATGAAGATTAGGGCTGATTTAGAAAAAGAAGTGCCCATTCGGGAACTAAGTCTAACTGCTGACGAAGCCAGAACTATGGCTAATTACCAGTTTCTTACCGCCAAGCCGCTATTAATAGTGGTCAATATTGGGGAAGAACAGCTATCTCAGGCAGGAACCTTGGAAGCCGACCTGAACTCCCATTATTCCCGACCAAAATGCCGTATTATCACCCTCTGTGGCAAGCTGGAGATGGAGCTGGCTCAATTAGATAATAGCTCCGCTGAAGAATTACGCACCGGGTTTGGTCTGAAGGAAGCCGGGCTTGACCGCATTATCAAACTATCCTACGAATTGTTAGGGCTAATCTCGTTTTTCACTATAGCCTCGGAGGAAGTCAAAGTCTGGTCTATTCAAAGTGGCACCATCGCTCATAAAGCGGCTGGTAAAATCCACTCCGACATGGAAAGGGGCTTCATTCGGGCAGAGGTAATCAGTTATGACGACCTGATGAAGTGCGGTAGTCTATCTGAAGCCCGCAAGAAAGGGCTTCTCCGCCTGGAGGGCAAGAACTACATAGTCCATGATGGCGATGTAATTACTTTCCTGTTTAATGTTTGAAGGGTTGCCTGAAGTGGTAAGCTCCACTTAGTATGCTCCCACAGCTTATTGAACAAGATGTCAGATTGTTCAATAAGATCGACTTCAAGTTTCTACCTACCTAGAGGATTGTCGCAGGTAACGCTTAAGTCCCTCAGGCATGTTAGCTTGTCGTTCTCTCTGCCATTCCCGAGTCCAATGCCAGTCCTCGGGACGTGGAGATTGTTTTTCGCATCCTTCACATAATCGCCATTTAAATACTTCGAGAATACCATCAAACTGCATTCCTTCGATAGCTTTGTCTTTAATCTCACAATATACTAGCTTGCCCCCTGCCGAACGTAGACCATACATCTCTGCAAAAATGCCACCGACATCTGTATAA
>DAOWJC010000095.1 GCA_030640595.1 Dehalococcoidia bacterium
AACTACCAGCATTGACATCAATGTAATGAGCACCGGCTTCCGCCTGAGCCTTAGCCTCCGAGCGGATGAAATCAGCATCTTCAGCTTTAATAGCCTGATTGATTGTCTTGCGAGACGAGTTAATCCTTTCAGCTACAATCAGCATGAAGCTCCCCCTTTATCTATTCCTTTCTCAGAACTGGCTTCAATATCACAGCAGATTAGGAGCAAAAGGCGTCAACCCCTATCTTATGATTAAGGCGGGAAAACTCGTAATATATCACTATCAAACCTGAGATTCTCGGTATCAGTTATACCTTCAGTAGCCCTCTTCGGCAGCGGAGACAATAGCTTTTAGATTAGCGACCGGGGTCTCAAGCGCTAGGGCGCACTCCGGACCTATGGAGTCTACCCCAGCTTCTATGTTGTATCTGGCCTGTTTATAAACATCCTCAGGTGTTCCGTGAAGAAGCCCCTCAATGGTGCTGATACCCCCGAGAAGAGAAATTTCACCCCTTGCTGCCTCAACAACTTTCTTAGGATCATTTATCCACTCGAAGTGATAGGCATCATATCCCTCGGTAATTATGAGCGGGATACGGTCAAGGCATTTCCCGCAACAGTGTAAAATTGTCGGTCCACCTATCTGGGGTAGCATCTTGTGATGAAGAGGCACAAGGAATTCTTTATAGGTTTTGGGGCTTACCATAGTACCGGTGGCATGGTCGGGAAGAGTTACCACATCGGCGCCGGCTCGTAGCTGGGCGTTAGCAAAGGCTACCGTTACCGGTATATAGGCATCAAGCAATGCCGTTACTTTATCGGGTTCTAGCACCGTCATGATAAGGAAGTCCTCGACTCCGACCATGTGATAGCATAAAGTCCAAGGACCCATGACCTTGCCAACAATAGCAACGCGGTCACCATATTCGTGGCGGAGTATTGAGATGGCATCAAGAATCACACGAATAGACGGTTTCTCAAGGAGGTTCTCTGGAATGACGATATCGCTGACATCTTTTACCGGATGCGTCAGGATTTCAGGCATCATGGTATCGCTACCCCAACTCACTTCACAGCCAAGGGCAGCCACTTCCTGCTGAACACTGAATTCCGGCATTACCGTATCGAACCCGAGTATCTCATAGCTAGTAGCCGCAAGCTCAGCCATTTGCCTAGCCTCGAGGTGCGCATCTGGGAAATGGATGCCTATCTTATTTATTAGTTCGATGCAAACGGCGTGGGTAGGATTGGATACAGAAATACGCCTACCTTTTCTGCCTCCCATCAAGTTTGCCAAGAATCTTCGTCTTGGCGTCAGGTCTGGCTTTTCACCATCACCCTCGATTGTCACTCTTGTCCTCCTCTGCGGTATTGAACGCCAGCACCCTGGTCGCGCAGAATGTCAGTCTGACTCCAGCCCATATACTTTTCTGGAAGGGTATCATGGGCTGAGTGATAATTGTACCAAACATCTATACGCACCCCGAAGGGGAGTTTATCCAGGGGTTCCCCTCTGGCTGCTGCCAAAATCATCTGTTTTTGAGCCATTACCATTTGTGTTACCTATCCCCTTCCAAGCTTAGGTTTTCCATAACCTTCAGGGTAGTATAATTGCGGGATAACTCGGGAAACGAAAATTTTTAGCTTTGCTACCTTAGTATTCCCCTCTTCGGCAAAATAGTAACTGCTCGTAAGAGTCGTGTCAAGGGTTCATTGAGCAATTTCCCACAAATCGCCAAAAGTTAGCTAGGGTGCCCCCCAAACTAAATTACGCAACCGAGCCAACACACGTTGTTGACAAAATAAAAATCCTTTGCTAGACTATCCAAAGACGTAAATCACGCCAACAGTTGAGAAAGCGCTTGACATTATAGAGGTATTCTTGAAGCAAGAAGGCAAGATTGGGATAGCGACGTTGACCAGTTTAAGCAGGTTAAATATCAGCCCCGCTCAGTTGTGGATTAGAAACTTCCCAGGCAATTACAAGGCACGGGAAGTTTATTTGTTTTAAAGGGGGGTGTAAATGGCTAGGTGTTTTGAGTACCAAGGAAAGAGTTTTCTCAAAAATGCTGGAATTGCGATTCCAGCAGGGGAAGTTGTCTCCACTGCCAAAGAGGCATTTGAAGCTGCTACCAGAGTAGGGAAACCTGTCGTGGTAAAAGCACAGGTTTGGGCTGGAGGACGCGGTAAAGCGGGTGCGATAAAGTCTGCTGATACACCCGAGGAAGCAGAAAAGGCAGCCAGCGCTATTTTAGGAATGGAAGTAAAGGG
>DAOWJC010000110.1 GCA_030640595.1 Dehalococcoidia bacterium
ATATGCATGTTGAGGTGGTTACCAACATCATACCCACTATGAATGATGATGACCAGCAACTTGAGGGCATTGCTAACTGGATACGAGATGAGCTGGGCGAGCTAACACCATGGCATGTAACCAGGTTCTATCCTCAACACCATATGATGCACTTACCGCCAACCCCTATATCTACCCTTGAGCATGCCTATGATATTGGGAGAAAAGCTGGGCTTAAGTTTATCTATGCTGGCAATGTTCCCGGGCACAGGAGCGAGAGCACTATCTGCTACTCCTGTGGCAAGCTCATTGTAGACAGGCTTGGCTATCAAACCAGCGTGGTAGGTCTGGACGATTCAAGGTGTAAGTTCTGTGGGGCAGAGCTTAACTTTAGGACACTCGGGGCAAAGGGGGGTCATCATGGTTAGGAATCCAGTTGTATCGGGGCAATTTTATCCAGAATCACCAGACCAGCTTAGGGCAATGATTAAGGGATTCGTTGATGAGAAGGCAGTAAAAGCGGAAGTAATCGGTCTGGTTTCACCTCATGCCGGATATATCTACTCGGGACCGGTAGCTGGTGCTGTTATGTCTAGAGTCAAGTTTAAGGCTACCTTCGTCATCATGGGTCCCAACCACACCGGGATGGGAAAACCGCTCAGTATTATGACACAGGGCACATGGAAAACACCCTTGGGTGAGGTAGAGATTGACTCAGAACTGGGCAAGCGGATTTTAGCCACCTCCAGCCATTTGCAGGAAGATTATGTCGCCCATCAACATGAGCATTCCATTGAGGTTCAACTACCGTTTTTACAATATTTCAAGAAGGACATCAAGCTCGTGCCCATTATGCTCGCCTACTCTAGCCTTGCCACTTATAAGGAAATCGGCAAGGAGCTTGCCAGAGCCATCAAGGACTTGAATAAAGAGGTGGTAATCATAGCCTCAAGTGATATGACTCACTATGAGTCTCAACAGTCTGCTGAGAGGAAGGATACTCAAGCTATAGAAGCCATACTGGATTTGAACGAGGATGAACTATTCCGGCGGGTTGATGAATTAAATATATCAATGTGTGGCTATGCGCCGACGGTCAGCCTTATCTCCGCCGCCAAGGAATTGGGCGCAACCGGGGCAGAATTGGTCAGGTACCAGACCAGCGGTGATGTCACCGGCGATTACTCTGCTGTCGTCGGCTACGCCGGAATAATAATAACAATGATGTCCCCGGTGGCAAAATTAGCCAGGGAAACGGTAGAGACCTATGTTAAGGAGGGTAAGACCCCTCAGCCAGAAGAGCTTACCCCGGAGATGAAACAGAAGGCAGGGGTCTTTGTTTCTATTCATAAGTTTGGCGAGCTGCGAGGCTGCATCGGCACCTTTGAACCGCAAGAAGAGAACGTAGCTGAAGAGATTATCACCAACGCTATCAGCTCAGCTACCAGAGACCCCCGCTTCCCCCCCGTTGCCCCCGATGAGCTTAAAGACCTTAGTTACAGCGTGGATGTCCTGACCAAGCCTGAGCCGATACCAGATAAAGACCAGCTAGACCCCAAGAAGTATGGGGTTATTGTGGAGTGTGGGTTGAGGCGAGGCTTGCTCCTCCCTGACCTTGAGGGGGTAGATACTGTGGACTATCAGATTGACATCTGCCGCCAGAAGGCAGGTATAATGCCTGATGAGCCGATAAAGCTCTACCGCTTTGAGGTGAGGAGGTATAAATAGGAGTTTCACTCAGAAGGCCGGAGAAAGCGAAAATGCTAAATGAACTTATTTATAAGCAACCTCTAGTAGTGTTTCTTGGTGCGGGAGCTTCTGCGCCGTTGGGCATGAAGACCACTGTGCAGTTTATCGAGTGGGTTAAAAGCCTACCAGAAATTGATTATAGCTTAATGACCCAAATCATACACGAGGTTAAGCCTAGCGATGAGGTAGGTAAAAAGGTAGACATAGAGGCTGTGCTAGACTACTTGGAAAAATTAATTGACGCCAGAGAAGCGTATGAGAAATTACTGGATATCCATCTCACTAGCGTTGACAAATTTGATAAAATTATTAAGCTGCGCGACCGAATTCAAGATTTGGTTATAGCTCACTACTCCGAGATAGATGCCAGCAAAGCTTTTAGGCATTACAGACCACTTCTGCAGGGATTGCCTATTCCTATCCTACCCATATTTACTACCAATTATGACCTTTCTATTGAAAAAGCTTATGAACACTCAAAAGCGCAACTTCGCCTGCGCCTAATCGATGGTTTTGAAAGAACTCGGGTAACAATACCTCGCTGGTCTGAAACCTCATACAAACATTATAAGCCCCGGGCAAAAAGTAAGGATATCATATTATTCAAGCTTCACGGCTCTGTGGATTGGCATAGAACACTTAACGGTGAGATTCAAAGAATAGAGGCTCATCAGAGAAATCCAGGTATTTTGAAGACGGTGGTAGCATATCCCTCACGCACAAAAAAAGAAATCCACGAAGAGCCATTTAGAACAAATTATGATTACCTGCTTGCTTGCCTTGCCCATGCCAAAGTTTGTCTTGTTATTGGGTTTTCATTTAGAGACCAAGAGATAGTCGAGCACTTCAGAGAAGCAGCAGGAATAAATAGCGACCTCAGAGTAGAAGTCGTAGACCTAAATAAACATATCGCAAATTATGTAGTTAGTAGGTGCAATTTATCAGGTAAGGTTGGGATGATGCTAATTTCGGAGGAACATGTTGGAGAGAATATTCAACTTGCTGTTCCGTTTATGAGACGACGACTTCAAAATATAGAATAGTCTAACCAAAGAGGGTGCATTACGGATATGTTTGAGCATCAATTTAAAGGGACTTTACCCCTTTAAGAGTAATCCCTCCCCCCTTTCCGCGGAAGTAGGGGAGACAGACAACAATCTCCATTGTAAAACTGTTGACATAAGAGTGATTTTAGTAAAAGAAGCAACACAGGATTTTAGCAAGCACTGTAGTTAAGCAGTGTTGTTTTTTGATAGTGTTAATGAAAATAATTTTCAATTAGCATAGGGTAAAATGCTCAGACGAATAGCAAGTGAACTTACCAGACACGCCCCTTTTACCGCTTTTGGCGCCATTACCGGGATTATTATCATGGTCATAATAGTCTTTGGTAATGTTCCTTCCTCAATTTCCCAGACTACTTTCTACACCTTACACCCAGTCCATGTTATATTGAGCGCCCTGGTGACCACAGCTTTGTATAGAAAATATAGTAACGGCAAAATCTGGGCGGTGATTTTAATTGGTTATTTCGGCTCCGTCGGCATAGCCACCATAAGCGATGCCCTGATTCCCTACCTGGCAGGAGCCTTGCCTGGTGTCGAAATGGA
>DAOWJC010000079.1 GCA_030640595.1 Dehalococcoidia bacterium
ACCTTATAGCTCTATCCCCGTTTACTCTTCCTCCCAGGCATCCTTACCAACAAGGGAGACAAAGCGGCATCCCCCTAAATTCTCAACTATATTCTTCTTTTTGCGTTTGGTAATTTTATATAACTCTTGCACATAGCGTGAACCTACAGGAATCACTAGCCGCCCACCGATTGCCAGCTGGGCTAGAAGGTCAACCGCCACCCTGGGAGCACCAGCGGTAACTATTATGGCATTGTAAGGCGCCTCACCCTGCCAACCCAGGGTCTCCTCAGCAAGGTGCACTGCAACATTTGTATAGCCCAGGCTATCCAATACACCCCTAGCTTTTTCAGCGAGAGCCGGCAGACGCTCGGTTGTAATCACCGACCGAGCTAACTCAGCCAGAATAGCCGCCTGATACCCGCTGCCCGTCCCTATTTCCAGCACCTTATCACTACCAGTAAGTTCCAGCGCCTCAGTCATAAGGGCAATAATAAAAGGTTGTGAAATTGTCTGGTCCAGACCAATAGGCAGCGGCCTGTCGTCATAGGCAAATTGCTGACTTTCCGGCAGCACAAAACGTTCCCTGGGGATGCGGGCCATCGCCGCTAATACCCGCTTATCTCTAATCTCACTACTAAGGTGCTCAATTAACCCAGCCCTTGCCGCTTCAAAGTCCATTATAAGCTCTACTACCAGAACAAGGCTAGGATAAAACCAAAGCTAGTATGATGAGAATAATCAGCATTATCCCTGCCAGAATACCAATTGTCCGTAGCTCCATAGCTACGTGAGGATACCGAACAGCAGCCAGTTTTGCCATCGGGGTTGGCACACTTGCCGAAGGAGCCGACACAACAGGGGGAGAAACCGGCTCACGAGTTTGAGCCACTGCTTGCTGCTGGGCAACTGTAGCTGGGAAGCCTTGCCTGCTTTTTCTTTTTTTACTTTGCGGCAAATGCCTTCCCTTCCTGTGCCGTGATTTACCAGGCATCTAAAACCTCCCTATAGGAGTTTCTAATCAATCCCGCCCAAGCTCCTTAGCCCTAGGGTGGGATTTCTCATAAGTGCGCCGGATATGCTCCGTAGTAAGATGGGTGTAAACTTGGGTAGTAGAGATGTTGGCGTGACCCAGTAGTTCTTGAACCGACCTCAGGTCGGCACCACCACTCAGCATATGAGTAGCAAAACTGTGTCTTAGGGTATGGGGAGTGACCTCGGTACCCAGCTTGGCTGATTTAGCATAACCTTTTAATATCTGCCAAAAGCCTTGCCTGGTCAGCCTCTCACCACGAAAATTAACAAATAGGGCTTTCTCATCAGTGTCATGTACCAGGTGAGGACGAGTTTCTTTCACATATTCGGCTACTGCCAAAGCTGCCCGGGGAGCAATGGGGATAAGCCGCTCTTTATGCCCCTTGCCAAAGCAGCGCACATAACCACCTTCCGTATCTACATCATCTAAGTTCAAAGACACCAACTCACTCACCCTCATGCCACTGGCATATAATAACTCCAGCATCGCCCTGTCCCTCTTGGCTTCGGGGGTCGACAGCTTGGCTGGCTGTTCCACCAAAAGCATAGCTTGGCTAACTGAGATAGGCTTTGGTAACGACTTCCCCACCTTGGGTGAACTTATATTCTGTATCGGGTTGTCCCTTATACCGCCCTCAGCAACCATAAAGCCAAAGAAGGACTTGGCAGCAGCTACCTTACGGGCTTGCGTGGTAGGAACATAGCCCCTCTCCTTAAGATTAAGCAGGTAGCTTAGCACCCCTTGCCGGCTAAAACCAGCCCACGAGGGAATGGAGCCAGCTTTAGCCGCCTCTTCTTCAACAAAGCTAGCTAATTGATACAGGTCATTGCGGTAAGCAACTACGGTGTTCTCAGAGAGCCCTCTCTCTACAGCCAGATAAGTTAAAAACCTATCAATATCCTCTTTCACCACACCTCCTCGCTACTAAATTAACCTTTGCCTCCATTTTAACATAACTAAAGGAAAAATTCAGTCCTCCTCTAATCTTTTGAAGAGATAAAGTTATATAGACTTAAGCTAATAGCTATTGTATAATGTTTGCGGGGGTATTAATGTCACTACCTGAATCAAGTGATTCATCATCAACGACCTCGGCAGAGAGTATGAAAGCCGAGGTTTTTTCGTCAACGGCCAAAACATTATCGATAAAGGAAATGGAGGCTATAGCTAAACGGCTGCGCCGCCATATTATTTCTATGACGGGGAAGGCAGGTAGTGGTCACCCCGGTGGCTCCCTGTCAGCAGTGGAGATTGTTACCACCCTCTATTTTAGACTGCTACGACATAAGCCAAAAGACCCGCAGTGGTCAGATAGGGATAGGTTCATCCTGAGCAAGGGGCATGCTGCTCCCCTGCTTTATACCGCTCTAGCTGAGTGTGGCTACTTCCCGGTTGAAGAGTTAACCACGCTAAGGCAGCTAGACAGTCGCCTTCAGGGTCATACTGACCGAACAGTTACCCCGGGGGTGGAGATGTCGGCCGGTGCCCTGGGACAAGGGTTATCCTTTGCCATTGGTGTAGCCTTAGCTGGTCGCCTCAACTCACAGGACTACAGGGTATATGTTCTACTGGGTGATGGCGAGTGTGATGAGGGGCAGGTGTGGGAGGCAGCCATGTCAGCCGCCCACTTTAAGGTAGACAACCTGGCGGCTATTGTAGATAACAACGGACAACAGATAGATGGCTGGAATCGTGATGTTATGAACCTGGAGCCCTTTAATAAGAAATGGCAAGCCTTTGGCTGGCATGTCATTGAGGTTGATGGTCACAACTTCACCCAGCTTATTG
>DAOWJC010000114.1 GCA_030640595.1 Dehalococcoidia bacterium
ACTGTCTCTGTTCGGCTGGGTTCAGCCCTAATCAGGATTCTTTCCCCCACTGGTTTAGCCAAAGTCTCTGGCTTTACCAGATTCATCAGGCGGTCAAGGTAAAGGGCAAAACCTGAGGCAGGAATATCCTTGCCACCCATTAACGGAATAAGGGCATCGTATCTCCCCCCGCCGCCTATCTTTTCCTCACCCATAAAGAGCTGGAAAATCATACCGGTATAGTATTCAAAGCCCCTCCCTGAAGCTATATCAATCTGGTAGTCATAACCCAGAGCCTCAAGCAGGTCAACAATATTTATGAAATCATCAAGGGAGGGCTCAAGTTCGGGTAAACTCTGGGCAAATTGAACCTTCAAGTTCTTTAGAAATCCAGACGATTTCCCCTTCAGGTCTAGCAAGAGGGATAGAGCCTCTCCTAGTTCAGGTCTCCCCGGCTTTAGCCTAGCCAGCGCGTCTACATCCCCGTCCAAAATCTGGTCAAATATCCTGGTCTGCTCTCCCGGGCTCAGCCCGAGCTTAGCTAGTAGCGCCCTTATTATGCCGGCATGCGATAGCCTCAACTGTATGCCTTCAAGCCTTAACCTTTTCAAAACTTCCAGAGCCAGTATTATCAATTCTGCATCGGCTATGGTTGAGCCCACACCTATAAGTTCAGCCCCACACTGCCATCTTTCCCTCGTCTCCTTCCCTGTCGGTTCAAAGATAAAGACACTAGCCACATAAAAGAGCTTAGCCAGCCCTTTATGAGAGAATTGAAGACCTTCCTCTATACTATCAATATACAGTCTGGCAACAGGGATAGTGCCATCAGGTCTCAATACCACCCTCTCTCCACTCCAACCATCCCAATCAAGGAAGGAATATACCTTGCCTAGCATACTAGGGGTAAGCGTCCCGGCCGAGGTAAATAGGTGGAGATACTCAAGGGTTGGCGTCCTAACCTCCTCATAGCCCCATTTGAGACAGCAGTCTCTAAATGCTCCCTCAATTAGGCGAAATCCTATCATCTCCTCGGGAGATAGGTCTCGACTTCCCTTACACCTTTGGACTCTCATACCATATCCTTATATGAATAGCTGGTAAATTTTACACTACTTTGCCTAGCTATTCAACCTATGATTATTTTCTAGAAAGCTCTCCCCCATTTTATTTGCAATAAGACTATAATCAATATATAATTTACATACCTTCTAGGAAGGTTGATTATGCCAAAAATTATTCGCATTCTATTACTATTGGGCTTATTAATTACCGCCTCTATAGCCGTTGAGGCTCAGGCGGCTACCTCTACGATTGATGTGCTTCAGGTTAAAGGGACCGTCAACCCTGTCCTTGTTGATTATATCAAGCATGGCATTGACCACGCCGAAGACAATAATGCCATAGCTTGTATTATCCAATTAGATACACCTGGCGGGTTGGTGACCTCCATGCTTGATATCGTGGAGGACATCGTTAATGCTCAGGTTCCGGTAGTGGTATATGTCTCTCCAGCAGGAGGTTGGGCGGCTTCGGCAGGTGTCTTTATCACTATGGCTGCCCATGTAGCCGCCATGGCACCGGCTACTAATATCGGCGCTGCCCATCCGGTAGCAGTGGGCGGTGAAGCCGAGATGTCAGAAACTCAAGAGGAGAAGATACTGAGTATCATTGCCAGTAAAGCTAAAACTATTGCTGAGCTGCAAGGACGCAATGCAGAATGGGCAGAAAGAGCAGTTAGAGAAAGCGTTTCCGCCACCGAGCAGGAAGCTCTAGAGCTCAATGTCATTGATATGGTTGCCCCTGACCTTGATAGCCTCATCTCTCAGCTTGATGGTAGACAGGTAACAATGCTGGATGGTAGCGTGGTCACTCTGCACACTCAAGGGGCTACGGTTAACCATGTCAAGATGAGTTGGACTGAAGGTTTCCTCTATGCTATTGCTGACCCAAATATTGCCTATCTACTGCTAAGCCTGGCTATGCTTGGTCTAATGGTTGAAATCTCTAACCCCGGGCTTATTTTCCCGGGTATAGTCGGTGGCATCTGTGGCTTACTGGCCTTCTACTCACTGGGAGTGTTACCGGTAAATTATGCTGGGGTTTTACTTATAGTTCTAGCCTTCGGTCTCTTTATCGCTGAGGTTTTTACTACCACCTTTGGTTTATTTACTGCCGGGGGTATAACTTCACTGGTTATTGGTTCCTTAATCTTATTTAAGGGGGGTCCATTGTTTCAAGTAGACTGGCGGCTGATTGGTGGGGTTGCAATTTTTATTACTGCCCTTTTGGGCTTTGTAGTTAGTCGGGTAATTCGAGCCCACCGCCGTCAGGCATCTACCGGCAGGGAAGAACTGGTAGGAAAAAGGGCTGTAGTCAAGGTAGCCCTGGCCCCAGAGGGAACAGTCTTTTTTAAGGGTGAACGCTGGACAGCGGTATCAGAGAAGGGTCAGGTGGAGCCCGGGGAGGAGGTGATTATAACCAGGGTTGATGGCTTAATGTTATATGTAATCAAAAAGCAGTAAAGGGGGTCTCTATTGTTTCAAATAAATCCAGCTTGGTTTCAAATAAACCCGTGGCTGATTGCCATAGTTGTAATTGGTATTGTTGCTTTCCTTGCCGTCTCAATTATTTGGGGAATTCGAGCCCACCACCACCAGGCATTGGCAGGCAGAGAAGAGCTGGTAGGAAAGACTGCCGAGGTCAAGATAGCCCTGGAACCCAAAGGAATAGTCTTCATTCAGGGCGAACGCTGGGCGGCAATATCAGAGAAGGGTCGGGTGGAGCCCGGTGAGGAGGTGACTATAACCAAGGTTGATGGCTTAAAACTAAGGGTAATCAAGAAAGAATAAAGGAGGTAAACAAATGAGTCCAATTGTTATCGGTGTAATTGTTTTAGCCCTACTCATAATTCTTCCGATGTCGGTTAAGATTGTCCCTGAGTATGAGAGAGGGGTTCTTTTCCGCCTGGGGCGGCTGGTGGGGCAGCGGGGTCCTGGCTTCTTTCTCATCATTCCTTTTGTTGACCGGATGGTGAAGGTAGACCTGCGGGTGTTAACTATGGATGTCCCATCGCAGGAGGTAATCACCAAGGATAATGTTACCGTCAGGGTGAATGCGGTGGTATTCTTCAGGGTGGTTACCCCTGAGGACTCTGTGGTTAAGGTTTTAGACCACATCAGAGCCACCTCGCAGATATCACAGACAACGCTGCGGAATGTATTGGGGCAATCCGAGCTTGATGAACTACTGACAGGAAGAGAAAAGCTCAATCAAATGCTGCAGAGGATAATTGACGAGCATACCGACCCCTGGGGAGTGAAGGTCAGTGTGGTGGAGATTAAGGAGGTTGAACTCACTGAAGAGATGAAGCGCTCTATGGCGGCTCAGGCTGAGGCGGAAAGGACGAGACGAGCCAAAATCATCCACGCCGATGGTGAGTTTCAGGCTTCAGAGAGGCTGGCTCAAGCTGGAACTATCATTGGTAGGGACCCAACTGCACTGCAACTTCGCTATCTACAGACACTGACCGAGATAGCCTCAGAGAAAAATAGCACCATAATCTTCCCCCTGCCCATAAACATTTTCGAGGCATTTTCCCGCATGAGCGGTAGCTCGCAGTAAGGAGAGACTACCGAATAGCGGGAGCAAAATTGAGACCCTTTATTAAGGGGTAACTCGGGGGCAATGTTGCCTTGAGAAGGCTTTGCCCCCTATCCCCTCTTTGCTAAGGAGATGGGAACACAGGGGTGAGGCAGAGGTATTTTATTTAGTCACGCAGGGTAACATCCCCAGCTACAATTTTGGATAGGCTTCCATCTGAATGGCGCAATAGAAGGCTGCCATCCCTGGCTACTGATTCAGCTATGCCGTCATATATAGTTTTGCCCGACTTTACCTGAACCTGTCTACCCAGTGTCACTAAACTATCCCGCCACTCTTCGTAAATAGAGCCTCCGGCTAACAAAGCCAGGTATAACCTTTCTATCTCAACTAGCAGGCACCGTATTACATTTAAGCGTGACACTTCTCTTCCCAGTTCGTCGGAAAGACTGGTAGCGGTGGGTTGAATCTCAGGAAAATCATAAAGCCTGAGGCTAACATTTACCCCAATACCTATTATAGCGTAGTCCACTATGTCTCCCCGCACATTGCTTTCAATTAAAACCCCACACACCTTCTTCCCATTAATGAGAACATCGTTAGGCCATTTGACCTGTGACTTCAAACCAGTGGCTGCCTCAATGCTATGGATTGCAGCCAGAGAAGCTAGCATAATAAGAGAAGGCAGGTAAGCTACACTCGGGTAGAGAATAACCGACAAAGCAATATTACCCTTAGGTGTTAGCCAAACACGCTTTATTCGACCCTTGCCCGCAGTTTGCTCGTCAGCAATGATAACCGTTCCTTCTGCTGCTCCCTTTTCAGCCTCTTGTTTCGCCACCTCCATTGTTGAAGCCAGGCTGGGATAGTAGATAACCCTTTGTCCGACAAAATGGGTCTCTAAATTATTGGTAATAGAAGCCGGCGATAAACTATTTTCCACCATTCACATCCTGCCTTGCCTAAATCAAGCCCCGAAGGAGCTTGTTTCGGGGTTCATGGACAATCTCAGGCTATCTTGACACGGAATTAACCTCAGGGCATAATATAGTTAGCCTAAGCGGGTGTAACTCAGCGGAAGAGTGCTTGCTTCCCAAGCAAGACGTCGTGGGTTCGAATCCCATCACCCGCTCCATTCCCATGAGCCTCTGTAGCCAGAGAATACCTAGCTCAAACCTGTTACTTTCAGCTTACCACATAAGTTGCTGGGAAACCTAAAATTTGCTAGACTGGCTTGGATATACGGGCCGTTAGCTCAGTTGGCAGAGCACCTGACTTTTAATCAGGGTGTCACAGGTTCGAGACCTGTACGGCCTACACTCATTTTCACCTCCTTCTGCCGACATTTTGCCGACAAACTGTTTAGCACGCAATTACACTAGATGATACTATAAAGCATCAACTCTGATTTAATATACGGACAAAGCGACACTAAATTTTATGCGGATATATTTTATGCTACAATAGACCTGTATCTTTTATCGCGGCATGGTAAAGAAAGAAGGCGTAAAGGATGGCGAGTAATATGAGAGTCATTGGCTTACTGGGGGGCATGAGTTGGAATTCCTCGCTGGAGTATTACCGGTTTATTAACGAGCTAGTCGCTGAGAAGCTGGGCGGTCTTCATTCAGCCCGCTTAATCCTGTAT
>DAOWJC010000006.1 GCA_030640595.1 Dehalococcoidia bacterium
AATGAAAAAGATGTTGTTAATAATCTTGATTTTCGGCTCGCTGTGGGGGTGTATTGAGGTCTTTGCTGGTGGGGCTTTGAAAGAAGTGATTCCCCGTAGCTCGGTGGTTCCCACTATTTTGAGTCTGGCTGTGCTTGCCTCGGCTCGATTCTTGGTTAGGACGCCGGGGTCATCAACTGCCATTGCCGCAGTAGCCATGCTGTTCAGGTTAACCAACGCCGGCGGTTACTTCTGCCATCTTTGGGCTATATTTCTAATTGGTGTTTCATTTGATATTGTAGTCAGTGTATTAGGCAGCCGGTGGGAGAAAACAAAGTGGCAGGGCTTGGCTGGAGTTAGCTCGGCTTACCTTACCACCAGCCTGTTTTCGCTTACCTTGGCCTATATCTTTCAATATGAATGGTGGGCTGTCCCGGGATTACCCAAGGTCTTAGATTATATTGGTATCAATGGAAGCCTGATTGCTGTGGGGGCTTTGATTCTCGTTCCCTTGGGCTACAAGCTGGGTAAGTCGCTTATGGTCTTCTCTGAGACGAGACCTAAGCCGGCATTCATCGGAGCGTTGCTTCTCACCGTGCTCTTTTGGGTTGCCGGGGTTGCTTTTTAAGTTCAGCTCCGGAAGCCAGACTTTTGCCCCTTAGTAATCTATAGGCCCATTGTTTTAGGGAATAGACCCAGCATTTGACTATAAAGGGTAGGGCGGGTCAAGGTTGAGGTTATACGGCGTTACCTGGGTGTCGGCCTATAAGCCTGTAGAGGTAATAGAATGCCACAGGTATAATAGTAACAGCTATAATAATCAGGAGCGAGTTAAAGCCGGTAATCCTAATCCCAATCAGCATATTCAGGGCAAGAATGCTAATTGTTACCACAGCGATGGATAGACCAAAGGAAAGGGCAATCCTTTCTACAACATTTATCTGCTTGCCCTTGAAAAATACCAGTGTCCAAGCAAAACCAGGCAGAAAGAAGACAAGTATGATTCCTAGTATCGCCCTGATGATAAATAAGCGCTCAAGGAAAGGTAGAACAACCCCGAATATCTCTCTAATTGGCGATAACCAATCCATACCCTATATCCCATCTCCATTAATATTCAGCTTGGCAAATATACGACCTTGCCCGATATTCATAGAATCCCTAAGCCTGAGCGTCTGATATTACTGCTGATAATGGCACTAGCATTCTACCTGCTTTTATTCCCCACTACAACTCCCCCTACCTGGTGCATATTGATGAATGGATGCACCTGGCTTATTCCAACTCAAGGAAGCCCGGAAGAGTGAGTAAGTAGCATAAGCTCCAAGCGCCCTATTTCTACGGGGTAAATATTCCTTGTGAGAAAATTATCACCCTACTAACCAATAGGGGATTTTAGGCTGTTTGTGCGATTTAATTACTAGCTTTTTACTTAACGTTTACTCTCTGTTTCTTTAAAAAGACTTGATTTTTAATTCAACATGTGTATAACTACTGGACAAATGGCGAATTTTTTTACTCTTGTCTTTAAAAAGACTTGACTTTTTATTCAACATGGTGTATATTATACGAGAAAATATATTATAGGGCAAAAGGTCGGCTTTTGGAGTAAGGCTGACTTTGTGCAGATATTACGGATGCAGGATATGGAAGCTCAAAATTTTGGAGCAAGGTTAAGACAGTTACGAAAGCAGGCTGGCATGACTCAGAGAGAGCTTGCCGATAGGGTTAACATTGACTTTAGTTATCTTAGCAAAATTGAGAGTGGAGTGGTGCCTCCGCCCAGTGAGAAGGTAATATCACAACTGGCTGAGGCGTTAAATGCTGATAAAGATGAGTTAATTATTTTAGCTGGAAGGATTCCGCCTGACATAGCCCAGATTTTGCAGGATCGTGAGACACTGCAACGCTTAAGGTCAGCCCGTGCTCAGCAAATGGTGAGCTATAAAAACTATAAGAGCCTATCTAGGGTAGCAATAGCAATTGTTTTAGTATTAGCCGTTGCTGCCTCATTGTGGTTTGCTGCACCGGTCACGGATACAGCCGTTGCCGCTAACAATCAGGGCCTTGTCTACAATAACAGAGGGGAATACCCCAAAGCGATAGCCGCTTTCACCAGGGCGATAGAGCTTGACTCTAACTTTGCCGTCGCCTATAGTAACCGTGGTTGGGCCTTTATTGAGTTGGGACAATATGAACAAAGTGTTACCGACTGCACCAAGGCTATAGAGCTTGACCCTAACCTTGCCATCGCCTATAACAACCGGAGTTGGGCCTATATCGAGTTGAGACAGTATGAACAAGCCATTGCCGACTATGAGAAGGCGGTAGAGCTTGACCCTAACCTTCAAAATGACTAGTTGGTTATTATAATAAAATTTGACAATAGTGTTATTTTAGTAAATTTAGGAGGAATAAGACATGAAGAACAAGAACTATTCTAAGATGGTGGCTATATTTGCTCTAGTATTGGCAATGGCTGTCTCATCGTTGTTTGCGTTGCCAGCTACGCTTTGCTATGCCGATGGTGGCTATGCGGTTGTTGGGGTAGGTGGCGAACCGGTTTCTGGCTTAACCTTGTTAGCCGGTAAGATTGATGCTAGCGGAGTATTGACCAAGGATGTCACTGTCAAATCAGATGATAGGCTATGTCGGCTAACACTGAATAAGGATACAACGGCTCTAAACAAGAAGGGTAAGCGTCTATCTGGGGTAGTTATGACCGAGATGGAAGATCCACCAGCCCCCCCCGAAGATTCTAATGTTATTGGTTTGACCTATGACTTAGGGCCGGATGGGGCTACCTTTGACCCAGCGATAACCTTGACCTTCACCTATGACCCGGATGCTATACCCGAGGGTGTTGCCGAACAGAACTTGGTCATCGCTCTGTGGGATGAGGCGGCTGGTGAGTGGGTTAACCTGGTTTCCACTGTTGACCCGGCAACCGGTACCATCAGCGCCAGCATAAGCCACTTCACCACCTTTACCGTCATAGCTTACACTGGCCCCGCTGCCTTTACTGTCGGTGCCCTGGCTATATCCCCCATGGAGGTTGATGTTGGAGAAACTGTAACCATCGGCGCTGAGGTTGCCAACACTGGTGACCTCACCGGCAGCTATGAAGTGACCCTTACGATAGACGATGAAGTGGAGGCTACTAAAGATGTAACCCTGGCTGGTGGTGCCAGTCAGGAGGTAACCTTCACCACATCCAGGGATAAGGCTGGAACCTATGCCGTAAATGTCGATGGTCTATCAGGCACGTTTACCGTTGTGGCACCGCCGGCACCGCCGGCACCGCCACCACCACCGGCGCCAGCTGCTTTTACTGCCAGTGCCCTGACTATATCCCCCACTGAGGTTGACGTTGGAGCAACGGTAACCATCAGCATCCAGGTTGCCAACACTGGTGACGTTACCGGCAGCTATGAAGTAACCCTTAAGGTAGACAATGTGGTGGTGGCTACTAAAGATGTAACCTTGGCTGGTGGTGCCAGCCAGAAGGTAACCTTCACCACAGCCAAGGATATGGCTGGAACCTATACCGTAAATGTTGATGGTCTATCAGGCACATTTGCCGTCAAGCCACCGATTACACCGATTAACTGGTGGCTCATTGGTGGTATTATTGCTGCCTGTGTAATTATCGGTGTAATTGTCTGGCAAGTGGTCAGGCTCCGGAGAGCCTAGTGTGAAATTAGGGTAAATAATCTTAGATTTCTTGTCTGGAGACAGGGTCACCCTGAGAAGTGACCCTGTTTTTTAACCACTTAGCCAAGGAGCAAGGCAGGTGAGTCACAAATATGACACGATTTGACACAGCCCGCACCGTCTCGACTGCACATGGGAAGAAATCTTAGATTCAGCCTTAGCCGTGCAACTCGCTACAAGGTGGAATTCTAGACAGACTATTGACATTATAGAAGGAATAGTTTATCGTTCATACCAAAAAAGGAGGTGGACTAATGCAGGCATACTGCGTGAAGTGCCGTGCCAAAAGAGAGATGAGGGATACCAAGGCCATAACTATGAAGAATGGCAAGCCAGCGACTCAGGGTGTATGCCCCGTATGCGGCACTAAGATGTTCAGAATCGGAAAGGGTTAAAATATAGTTATCAGGTTTCCACACAAGGCTGGATATTTGCATGGTTGGGATATCCAGCCTTCTTGTTAGAGGTGTTGACAGTTAGGCTCAAGCGCCTTATAATTGCCACGGTTGACGCCTTGTATATGTATGGCACCCAGGTAAGAAAAATGAGGAAATAGTGCCCAAAAACGTTGCGTCATCCGTAGTCGGATTGAATAGGGATTTAGAAAAAGGTGATGTTGAATGGACGCTTTGTGTCTGCCTCGGCTGAACTGAATATGGAGCTGAAAGAGGGAGACACTGTGACATTTTACTCCGCCGCCGCTTGTTGATGAAAGGAGGAAAATATGAGCACAAAACTATACGGGTCTACGGGTAAGATCTTGAGAGTCGACCTCAGCCAAGGAAAAGTATGGGGAGATGAGTTGGATGAGGCCACTCTCCGCAAATATGTTGGTGGAACAAGCATGGGGGCAAAGTACCTTTATGACGAAGTTGCCCCTAAAACAAAATGGTCAGACCCGGAGAATCGTATTTACATAGGAGCTGGACCTCTGGGTGGTACTAGGGTAGCTGGAGCAGGGAGCTTCTCCATAGTTACCAAGGGCGTTATGACTAATGGCGTTGCTTCCACCCAGGCTAATGGATTTTTTGGCGCTTTTCTAAAGTTTTCCGGCTTTGATGGCATATTGATTCAAGGAGCTGCCCCTGAGTGGAAGTATCTTTATGTGCATGATGGCGTGGCTGAAATAAGGGATGCTCGCCACCTGGTAGGTCAGGATACGTGGGAGATTGAGGATTCTATTAAAAAAGAACTCGGGTTTAGTGAGAAGGGCATGAGCGTATTCGGCATTGGACCAGCCGGAGAAAATTTGGTTAGGTTTGCGGGAATCTTTGGAGACAGAGGTCATTCGGCTTCGCATAATGGCGTTGGCGCAGTAATGGGCTCCAAAAAACTAAAAGCCTTAGCTGTGTCAAGAAGCGGCGGGAAAGTGGAGGTTGCCGACAGTACCCAGTTAAAAACAGCAGCCAAGCAACTGATAGAGGTGTTTAAGAACGCTATGGGTGGCGAAATCTATAACTGGGGCACGAGTCGTCTAGTAGCTAGTTCAGCCGTGACAGGGATATTGCCAGTAAAGAACTACACCACCAACCTTTTCCCTGAGGCGGAGAGTTTTAGTACTAGAGGTCGCTTTGAGGAAAGGTTATTTCCTTGCTGGGCTTGTCCATCATACCACCACATGCATACCAAGGTCACGGAAGGACCCTACACCGGCTTCTTCGGCAAGGAGCCGGAATATGAGCAGAACGCAGCCTGGGGGCCACAGATTGGGCAAACCGACCCCGGCGCCGCGGTTGTGCTGGCGAACGAAAGCGATCGCCTTGGCTTTGACTGTAACGAAGGTAGCTGGGTAGTGGGCTGGGTAATGGAATGCTATGAAAAAGGAATACTTACTGCGAAGGATTTAGATGGGCTTGAAATGACTTGGGGCAATGTAGAGGCAACCCGTGCCTTGTTTAGGAACATCGCCTACCGCCGTGGATTTGGCAATGTGCTAGCTGAAGGGGTCAGGCGCGCCGCTGAGAAAATAGGTGGTGAAGCTCTCAATATGGCAATTTACACCATGAGAGGCAATACACCCAGAGGCCATGACCACCGAGTGAAGTGGTGGGAGATGCTGGACACCTGTGTCTCTGAATCGGCTACCCTTCAAAACCAGCTCCTAATGCTTGACCTGACCAGTTATGGATTAGAAAGTAAATTTGACCAGCACTCATGGGAACAAGTCTCAACCGTTGTCGGCAAGACTACAGGCACCCTGACATTTGTTGATTCGCTGGTCGTATGTTGGTTTGCCTGCGCCGGTAACATCCCATTATTATGCCAGGCACTGAATGCAGCCACAGGGTGGGACTTTTCCTTTGATGAATGCCTTAGGGTAGGCCGCAGAGCCATCAATATGATGAGGATATACAATATTAAGTGCGGGCTGACACCAGATATGGACGAGCCGTCACCAAGGTACGGGTCCACACCGGTAGACGGGCCGCTGGCAGGCAAATCTACTAGACCTCATTGGAAGGACATGTTAAGCAACTACTACAGTTTGATGGGCTGGGACCGAGACACGGGGCTTCCCTTACCTGAAACGCTGAAAGAGCTCGGGCTTGAACATCTAATAAAAGACTTATAAGATTAAACGAAGAAGCTTGTGAAGATTGATGGAGAAATATGTATAACTTGTGGAATATTCAATCCTACCGAGCGGCTAAGCAGTTGGCAGCGATGGCTAAGTAGGAGAATGACGCTCGCAGGAGCTGTTGATTTAGCAGAACCGTAATCGTTGGGGACAAGAATATACCGCACGTCAGTAAGTGTCAGTAATAGTCGTCTTCGTAAAGCCAAGACCTGAGTTACAGTCCTTCTTTAAAGCAAACTTTGAAAGTCACCTAGAGATATTGGCGACCCCGAGGGGTTGATGGCAGTAAACTACAAATATTGAGTTTGCCTTTAGTATTGGATGACAGTATCTTCCCCCGGCATACTTCAAGGGTTTACTAACTTGGTTTAATGCTAATAAAAGCGGATAGACAGAACACACCCTTGAAACCGAAGTGAAATCAGGTAACAGTTCGCTATTTTGTGCAATTAGGTAACATTTCAAGCAATTGTTGCTCTCTTGCTGAGTGATGTATCCCCTGCTGTTCCTAGCTGACTATTGACATTATACGGGCACATGGTTTATCCTTTCATACCAAGAAGGGAGGTGGACTCAATGCAAGCGTATTGTGTTAAATGTCGTGCCAAAAGGGAAATGAAGGAAGCTAAGGCCATAACTATGAAGAATGGTAAACCAGCGACTCAGGGTGTGTGCCCCGTGTGTGGGACAAAGATGTTCAGAATTGGGAAGAGTTAAAGCTGATATTGCAGTATCAGGATTAGT
>DAOWJC010000055.1 GCA_030640595.1 Dehalococcoidia bacterium
CCTACTTCGGTCATAATGGCTGACCTGACAGTCATCCAGGTTAAGGGTAACTGGTGCCTGGATAACAATAGTAGCCAACTCCTTGCTCTGGCGGGCAATGGCTTCATTTTGACGCAATAGAGCCTGGAGCTTGGGCGGCGTCACCTCGTCTATATGGGCATAGATTTGCTCTATGGTGCCAAATTGCTGGAGGAGCTTGGCGGCTGTCTTTTCACCAACGCTAGGAACACCGGGGATATTATCCGATACGTCACCTACCAGCCCTTTAAAGTCGGCAATCTGCCCAGGCTCAACGCCATATTTCTGGCTTACGGCGGCTTCATCATAGAGCATAGTATCGCCAAAGGGTCGTCTTGGGGTAAGCACCTTTACTGTGGGTGATACCAGTTGCATAGTGTCAGCATCGCCGGTAACGATAATGGTATCAATATCATGGTGGCTGGCCTGGTGGCTGAGGGTACCCAAAACGTCGTCTGCCTCGTAGTCATCAAGCTCAAAGATGGGGATGTGGAAGGCTTCAACCAGCTGCCTTACCCGCCCCAATTGGTTGACCAGTTCATCAGGGGTGGGGGGACGCTGTGCTTTATACTGTTCAAACATCTTGTGTCTGAAGGTAGGTGCTTTCTTGTCAAAGGCGATGGCGTAGTGAGTAGGTTTTAGCTCATTTATTGTCTTCAGTAATATGAGGGCAAAGCCGTAAACGGCGCTTACTATCTCACCGGTTTTACTCACTGTGAGTGGTGGCAGGGCGTGGAAGGCACGATGCACCAGGGCATTGCCATCAAACAGCACCAAACATGGCTTTTTCATAGGCTTATTATAGCAGAGTGAGGGGATTTAAGTTAGCCGAAACAGGGCGTTTAGTGAAGTTGCAAACCTACTGAAGTCTTCCCAAAGATTCATGTCTATTTTGTGGTTGGCAGTCCCTCTGATTTCCAGACATTAATCCCACCCAACATATTGTAGGCTTCTCTGAAATTGAGCTCCTTCATGATCTCTAAAGCACTTCCGCTCCGACCTCCAATTCGGCAATAAACAAGATAAGTTTTGTTCCTATCCAACTTATTGAGTTCGTCCCTAAAGGTTTCGGAACGGAAATCTACGTTGATAGCATTTTCTATATGTCCTTCAGCAAATTCGTTTGGGGTTCGCACATCAATAATGACAAAATCTGGGTTATTCTGGTTGTTCTGTATTAAGGTAAACGCTTCTTGTGTGGTAATATCTTCAATTATCTGTACTTGAACGCAACCACCTGTTAAGGCAACTGCAATAACCAGTGATACCGTGAGCACCAATATCGTTAGATTTTTGAGACTCATTTTTGCCATTAGTTGTTACCCTCCTTTAGCAATGCTGATAACTACTAATCTAGCATAAGGCCAATCTGCCGAGCGTTGACCACTGCTTTATCGTCACGGCAATTATTGAACAATATGTGCAACTGCTGTGTCTCACTAGCCAGTCTCCTGATGCGAGGCACCCACTCCTGCAATTCCTCCTTAGTGTAAAGGTAATCAAAGCGCTCTGCCGGTGTGATTCCCCTCTTCTCCCACGTTTCCTGATTCCTGCCGTGAAACCTCACCAAGCTTATGTCTGAGGTGACCTCAGCAATGGGAGGCACACTTGACGTGAAACCCTGTGGCTCATCGACGCACACGAATGGCAGGTCATTTTCCCTGAGGAAATCAAGGCTTTGTTTCCGGTTCCTTTCATTAAGCCAAACATTGTTTCTGAACTCTATCGCCAAGCGGTATTGTGTCAGCGTTTCCTTGCACTTCAGGATGTATTCGCACTGCGCAGAGCCAGGGAAAAACCAGGGTGGGAACTGGAAAAGCACAACACCGAGTTTGCCCATGCTGTCCAGTGGCAGAAGAGCTTGCTCAAACCTTCGCCAGAGTTCCCCGACCAGTTCATCAGGTATCTCCCTGTGGTAGACAGTGGTTTTCCCTTTCAGTTCAGCAGGCAGGGCGTTTCTAAGGTCGGTTGGCAATGTGGCTAGTGGTGTCGGGTGTTGGGTGAAGAGCCTGAAAGCTTTGACATCGAAGGTGAAGTTGTCGGGCGTGCGCTCTGCCCACAGCCGACTTATCATTTCATTAGGTATAGAGTAATAGCTGCTGTCTACTTCCACAAGTCTGAATTGACTTGAATAATATTCCAGTCTCGCCTTGGCTGACTTGGCCCAACTTGGATAAAAGCGGTCGCAGCCTATAAGCGTTGGGTCAGTCCAGGAACAAGTGCCGATAAGTATCTTGCCCATCTTTTTCTTTTCTCACTTCGTCGGCGTCAAGGCTGCTTCAATTTTAGCATGGAATTCAGTGTTAAGCCAACGAGGGCTAAAGCATTCAGTCGAGCAATTTGAGCTACCCTGAGGGGGCTAATTCAATCAAATTGACTCTGGGCTCAACTATTGGGACGAGCCTAGTTAGTAGAGCAAGTTGATGGCTTGGAGTTCTTAATGGTTAGAGTCTAGGCGGCAGCCACTGACTAGACGATTTGATGAATCGTGTCCTAGGCTGTAAGCTATTCGACTCAGAGCAAGCAACTCTTTTGAGGGGGAAGTATGATTTTGTTGAGGTGATGGTGCGGGGGGCTGTAACTGGTCATGCTGAGCGTGTTAAATGGAATATGTTAAGGCTCTTATCAATCGCCTGTTTCTTATCCCTTTGCTTAGCCTGTCCTCCGGTCTAGTTTTTTTCAAGGGTTACAAAGATAGTCTTCCTGGGCCTATTTTTTAGCCTTGGTATAGCTTCGGCTTGCTTAAAAAGTTTTGGACTGATCTCCCCGGTCAGTGGTTTTTCTCCTGTTGCTTCTACCTCGGGCATATTTCCAAACTTATTCAGGATATCCGCCAGCGATATAGCCTTGTTTAAGACGACGGTCATGACGGTGCCCTCCTGCCAGGAACCAACCACTTGCAGTACGTGGGACCGAAGCGTTTCCTCCGTTCGACCAGCGAATCTCATCAACTGGTTAGCCTCAACAGGCGGGGGTAGAACCAGTTGTAGCTCTTCAACCATTGTGCTGGAGCCTTCTTCTGCCTTTTTGCTACGTCTCTCTTCATAGTCAAAATGGGTTTTGGATTTGATACTCTCGCTAATCACTACTTCACCATGATGAACCTGCCTAATGGCTTGGGCAAGTTCCTCGCGCTTAATATCCTTGAGGAGGTAACCCTTTGCCCCGGCCTCAATAGCCTGGGTCAGGTATTCATCATACAGGGTCAGCATAATGACATTGCAGGCGGGCTGTTTCTGCTTTACTCGTCGAGTAAGCTCAATCCCATCCACCCCGGGCATCTTAATGTCCATAAGGATAATATTCGGGGAAAGCATTTCTAATTGGAATAGGGCTTCTTCACTGTTAGCAGCTTGGCCTACGAACTCCATATCTTCTTCTTGCCCCAGCAGGTGCCACAGCCCCTCACGCACAACCTGGTGGTCATCGACCACCAGAATCTGGATGTCTTTCTCCATCTCATCCTCCCTTCCCTGTAATCTTGTAGTTGAGAAAGTCCAATATAAGTGATGGTACCCGTTTAATACCAGCTTTGGAAGCCCCAAAGGGATAACTCTATGAGCCTAAAGGGTCAATTTAATGAGCCTAAAGGTTCATACAGGCGGAGAGTTATTTGTTGGATTGGTGCGATGGATGCAGGTAAAAGAAAGGGGTGCTGAGGTGTTAAATCAGCCTTCTTTTGTAGGCTTCTGATACCGCCTCGGAGCGGTTGCGGACACCCAATTTTTCAAAGACGAGGCCTATGCTTCTTTTAACTGAGGCCTGGCTCAAGAAAAGCTGGTCAGCAATCTCTTTGGTGGTTGCCCCATCAGCAATCAGGTGGAGGATGGCCAATTCGCGCTCTGACAGGTAAAGCCGCTGTTTGCTCTCAGGCGGGGCGGCAAGCTCGGCTAAACGGTCTGGACTGAGGGATAGGTCAAGTGGCGAGAGGCCTTGGTGAACTGCTCGGATAGCCCTTATCAGTTCCTCACGCTTAATATACTTAAGGAGGTAACCCACTGCCCCGGCCTCGATAGCCTGAGTTAGGTATTCATCATATAGTGTTAACATAATGACATTACAGGCGGGGTGTTTTTCCTTTAGCTGTCGAGTAAGCTCAATCCCATCCATCCCGGGCATCTTAATGTCCATCAGGATGATCTCCGGAGAGAGCAACTCCACCTGGGCGAACACCTCCTTAGCCTCGGCAGCTTCACCCACCACCTCCATATCTTCTTCAAGCTCCAGCATGCGCCGCAGTCCCTCACGCACAACCTGGTGGTCATCAACCACAAGTATTCGGATGGTGTCCATTTACCCTTCCTCCGTTTGGGCCTGAATGGGAAGACTCAAGATTATAGTAGTTCCGCTCCCTTTGCCCGTCTTTATCCTGATACCCCCTCCCAGTGTTTCCGCCCTCTGTTTCATGCCCAGCAAGCCTATATGTCCCACAGATATGGCGCCATCCAGCGTTTGAGAGAGGTCAAAACCTGTGCCATTATCACGAACCTCGACCGAGAGTTTATCTGCCAGGAACTGTAAGCGGAGATTTACTTTGGTGGCATTAGCATGTTTTCGGACATTAGCAAGGGCTTCCTGGACTACGCGGTAAACAGCAATCTCCATGCTTGACGGGAGTCGGACCGGCGTGCCCGCTTCACGAAATTGGCAATTCAGGCCATCGGTCTTCAAATCTTCAAGGCTCTGCCGCAGGGCATGGCTAAGCCCTAGTTCATCCAGAGCCGGTGGGCGGAGGCCAATCACTACCCGGCGTAGCTCCTTCAGACTTTTGTCGATGGTGCTTTCCATCGCCGCCAGTTCACCTCGAACTTCAGCGCTATTATCTCCCGAGAGAAGTTCATTACAGGTCTGAGTCCGATATGAGGCAGCAACTAGCCATTGGGCAACACTGTCATGGAGGTCGATGGAAATTCTCTTTCGCTCCTCCTCCTGAGTCTGGACTGCCTGCGTCAGGAGCTGCTCCACTTGACGCTGTTGCTTTTTGAGGCTATCAAGCATCCTGGCATTTTCTACAGCTACCGCTACTTCATTAGCCATGGTCATGAGTAGGTCTACTTCCTCATCAGAGTATGGAGACCCCGATTGCTTTTTACCCATAGCCAGGATGCCGATTAGGTTGCCCTTGCTCCTTATGGGACAAAGTAGCTCCACTCCCGTAGCCTCAAGAGCAACCCTCTCTGCTTCCCACAGCCCCTTAAATTGTGGGATAGTATCTACGAGCTCTCGTTTGACAGCCTTGCCTTCAGTGGCCAGCCAGGTCACAACCGGGTTGTCACTGGTGAGCCTCAGCTTAATGGATGGCTCTTCTTTTGTAGCTTGCTGGGCAAACTGGGTGTTGAAATCACCGCTCTCAGGCTTAGGGAATAGCAGAGCCGCCTGTTTGACATGCATGGCTTTTACTACCGGGTCTAGTATGCTTTGTGCCAATTCGCCCAGGTCAAGAACATTGCTTACCTTATCAGAGAAGCTGAGCAGCATCTGACGGTAGTCATAGGTTTCACGAAAGAAGATTCGGTCTATCCATTTCTGGATGAAGTTTCTTACGGGGTTGAATAGCACGGCGACCAAAAGGGCGAATCCGGCGGCGAGTGCCAAGCTGGTATAGCCTAACCAGCCATGAAAGAACATTTGCAGGATAAAGAGCAGCAGCAGGTATAGAGCAGTCAGGAAAATAGTCAGGCTGGAATAAGCTAATCCCTTCCGCATGACGAGTCTGATATCAAGAAGTTGGTACTTCAGGATGACATAACTGATGATAAGGGCATTGATAAGACTGCCGATATGGTCCAGGGGGAGTCCGGCTACAGTGGGTACCATGATAAGGTTGGTGGCACTAAGAAGCATTAATATGCTCCAGCCTGCTATTAGGTACATTGTTCTATTGCGCTCTATCGGGTCAATGGAGTTGCGGTATTGCTTTATTAGCAGATATAGTCCGGCACCAACAAAAATGAGGCTAATGCCGCCGATAAAGTAGATTGAAATTCCAAGGCTGTGATATAGAACTCCGTCAATAACATGGGCATATTGGACTATGTAGCCGCTGAGGCAAAGCACTGCCAGAACCAATACCAGGGCGTAACCAAGATATACCCCCATCCCAGCAGGTTTGTTTGTGTAGGTTCGGATAAAGTGGTAGTAGGTAATCAGGGTCCACACTAAGGCGGCTACTAGGAGCTCATTCCAAAGTAGCGCCTGTTGTGGGAAGGCATTGAGATGGAGCATGAAGGAGGTGAAGCTCCAGACTGCAGCAACACCAAGGTAAAAGGCGAATAGCCTATTGATTCGTCTTTTTATGGACGGCAGTGTCAGTATGAGCAGGACAATATAAGTTAGACAGGTGATAAGTGGGATTAGAGCCCATATAGTCACTATAATTCCCTCGGATAAATGATATTATGTATTATTACGTCAATTATGGCTTATGGCTTCAGCCTTGTCAATGGGGTTGAGCAGGGGACGCTTCGTTTTACATAAAATAAAGCAGGTAGCAATTTTTTGACTCTTGCTACCTGCTGCCTATGTTTGGCTAATCTCTATAGTCATGCGATATAGTAGCCAGACTACCTGAGATTGTGAGGCTTATTTACACTTTTGCCTTCTGCCCTGCCTTTACTGTTACTTTGCCAGCGGTATCGATCAGGAAGTCTATGGTATCATCAGCTGGGTTGATGTGAGGCGGCTTCAGTTGAGTCAGGTCAGCACCGGAGGCTTGCTGCCTTTGCTTATAGAGTTGAAAGGCATTTTGGGGAAGTAGGGTGACCTCTAGCGGTCTTAAACCGGTAAATGATTCTAACTCAGCATAGGGAGTATCTAATTTTCTGAGCTCCTCATCGACGGAGGCGGCTGCCTGCTCAGCGGTAACATATCCGTTTTCCTTGAGTTCAATGTATAGGTGCAATGCTGGTTTATCCTTGGCCTCCTTACGTGCTGTCCAATCCGCATAAGCCAATCCAGTGTTCTCTATAGCTTGCCAGATAATTTTCTCCGATAGTCGGGTAAAACCGGCTATGTCAATCTGGTCATCCACGCGGGAGAGGAAGACCATCTGAGGGATGTCTATATTGAGCTGTTCATTGCGCAGTGATGTTATTTCAATCAAGTGTCCCAGTCTATATCGGACAAATGGGCCACCGTGGAAACTAGTAATGACCAGCTCATAGTTACCTGGTTTAACCTCATCCAGTAAAAGAGTTGACGGCTGATATGTGGGGTCTTCCCTAGATTTAATACTTTCCTCTTCAGGAATAAACTCAAAGAAATTGAGGTGGGGTATGAAGGTCATACCCTGGTGGTCCCAAGTTTGCGTGGCAATGAAGACGGTCTCGGTGGAGCCGTGAAATTCCAGCGGCTCTCTGCCCCACATTTCTTTAATTTTTTCTCTATAGATAGAGCTATCTATGCCAAATGTGATTAGGCCCCTGAGTGACCATAAGTCTTTAGGCAGTAAGGAGCGATGAGCCAACTTACTTTTTACTAGTCCTCTTACCAAGCGAGCTATTGCTTTGGGTCTTTTGAGCAAAGCCTTGATGCTGGTGTTGTTGCTTTTTTGACTGAAGCGGTCACCTATGGCTATGGCAACGCTGGAGAGGGCAATGCATACATCCAACCCCTCAGATAGAGCCAACCCAAAGCCCTGCTGCATCCTCTCCTCAAAAGACATTTTTTCCGCTTCCTCTACCGGTGGCAAGAAATCAAATAGTTCATGGGGAAAAACATGAGCCATTGTGCCAGTGGCGTAGGGTGGGGGAGCCATTCCATAGAGAACCTTATCATGCTCCTTGAGGGCAATTTCATTCCTTTGCTTGCAACTGGAGAAAAATAGCAGAGCAAATATTAGTAACTCCATCTCTTTGAGTTGCTCGGTAGTGACCGGAGCCCACCGGAAAGGATACTCGCCAGACTTGCCTGAGGTATACTGCCACAGGGCTGGTTTCATGGGCAACACATCCTCCCTCTTCTTGAGGAGGTAAGGGGCGTAGTCGTCATAGGTGGTGAGGGGAACCCTCTCCCGGAACTCTTCCACATTGTAAGGATCGGCTCCGTTCATAATATAGCGGCCCAGTTCGCATCTCTTTAGAAGCTCTAACTGTTCCGAAAGAAGCCGCTGCTGAATCTTCATAAAATCCTCAAGACTCAGGTCAATAAATCCGCAGCACCTCCGCCATAGTTCTTCGTATCTGCCTTGCTTGAGTAGTTCATCTGCTGTAGCCATTTTATTTCCTCCCTTAAGCCCAGACTTTAGGCTCTAGCTTGTTTTAGTGAATTTATGAAGGCATTTAAGCTCTGTCGATTTGGCACTAGCATTGGTGTTTCCTGCCGGTAACTATCATAGCCATCGAACATCCTGCCGAAGAAAAACTTGTCCTGTATAATGACCAATACTATGTCCAGCAAAATGAATATTGGCGTGGCTATAAGTAGAAGGCTAGACTTTGAAACTAGAATTAAAGAGAGCATTAGCAGGATGAACCAATGCACCCCTGGGTGCCGAACCAGAGCATATAGCCCGGTTCTTATTAGCTTATCGCTGACACCAGTGGCAATATATGTCTTGTGGAAGGGAAGGTTGATAAACAGGGAATATATCAGCAGAAGGAGAGATATTGTTAGTAGTGCCCCGCCTAGCCAGGTAGACCATATGGGTAATGGCAGCTTATCCGACTGGAGACATGCCATCACTAGGGCGTAGCCCAGTAGGCCGCTACCCACAATCCAGGTAAAAGGCTTTGCCACTGGCAACCTTTTTAGGGAGACGATGTCGAAAAGATGAATTACCAGGAAACCAAGACAACCCATCGCTAGTAAATCATAATACATTCCTATTTGTAACTATCGCAGGTTGTCTTGGTAATGGGAAGTGATTGTGTTCTAGAAGATAGTTCTATTTGAGGGGGTAGTTCGCTGAGGATGAGGCTGTTAGAAGTTAATAGAGGCTTGATTAGAGGTTTTTAGCTTTGCTGCCAGAGCTACCGAGGGATTGTAGTTTCTGGCTTAATTCCTCAAAAGTCTTATCCTTTGGTTGCTTACCCAGTTCTAGGCCATAGCTAATAAAGAAGTCAAGGAAGTTTCGTAAAAGCTCCCTTGTTCCCTGCTGGAACTGATTAAATTCTTCCTTGGTTATATAGTTTTGTTTCCCAGAGTCTTCCTTCAAACAGCTATCAATAAGAAAGTTAATGAAGTCGGAACGGTTCATGTCACCGCGATTTTCGTCCACTTTCCTTACTACTTCGGTATCAACTATTAGCATTCTTTTCTCTGACATGGAACACTCCTTTTATGATTTGTTGCAAACAAAGAGCAACCTGAAGAATCTGCTTCCCCAGGTTACCCTAAAAATCAACAAACTTAAAATTAGCCGTCATTGGTCAAGCCAGCCAAGCATTGCCATTACACTATCTATACTTTTAAGCAACTTCAAACCCAGCTCAGTCACTTGATAGGTTACAACTGGATTACCAACCTCCACTTTATCAATAAAGCCGTGGCTCATCAGAAAGCCAAGATACTTCTGTATTTGGCTGTAGCTCATATTGGCGCTGTACATAATCTCTGTCTTGCCAGCACCGTTTTCCCCCACCTTCAACATATCAGCTATTATCTCGATATTGGACCGTCTATTGTTCATCTTCATCCCCCCGTGCCCTTTTGTTTCGAGCTTTCATTGTAATAGCTCAGGTAGTTAGAGATACTAACTCCTACTGCTTCCTGTTAACCCTAAGAATAGCTTTATGAGCTAAAAGGGTCAATTTAGTGAGCCCAAAGGCTTACTTTTAGGATGATATACCTTTTGTCAGTAGCTGTCAAGGGGATGTGCAAACAATATCTATCAATTTTATAAGGGGAGCACTTGCTAGTCAGGGGGTTGAAAAGAAGAGAGCCTCCTCAGAATCCCGGGATGGCGCTAAAGGCTAATCTTAGGATTATCTACATTGCTTTACTTATTATCCCAGGGGCACTTGCAGATATTTCACCATATTTCTACTATGACTTCTTCTCTGCCACTTTGGTGCCCATTGATTAACTTGTCTTCAGCTCGGCTAGTTCTGGTTCTTTAGCTGGGCTATCCTGCTTTAGAGTTACTAGGAGCTCTTTCTGAGGACGCGCTTGTGGTTCGGTTACGATTTTCCTGGGAAAACCAGCAAACTTGTTTTTTGCTCCTGGCTCCTCCCTCACACTGTCTACATCGGGCATCTTTCCCAATCTATCTATAATATTCACCAGCGGGGCGGCCCTTCGCAGCAGGATAGTAATGGCAGTGGCTCTGTCCCAGGAGCCAACTTGTTGCATGATGGTTGCCTCAAGCGCCTCCTCCATGTGATAAATGAATCTCAGTAACCGAGCTGCATCAACCGGTGGAGGTATAACCAACTCTGCCACTTTGTCCAAGGGGCCAGCGCCTTCGACTTCTGGTA
>DAOWJC010000098.1 GCA_030640595.1 Dehalococcoidia bacterium
AGACCGGCCGCCAGCCAGTCAAGCGTCAAATCATAGGTATTTTTTTGCAGTCCACCGGTGTCTTCTAAGCTGGTCAGAGCATGGACATCAACTATGCAATAGATGCAATCATACTCATCCTGGAGATTGACATAATTCTGTATGGCTCCCAGGTAGTTCCCCAGGTGCTGCCTGCCTGTGGGACGAGCCCCAGAAAAAACACGACGCTTCATCTAAGCCTCCTCAAGCAGAAAGTGTAGCATAGAAGGGGTATAACCGCAAAGGGTTCCAGCTAGTGAGTGCTTCACATCTTCTCTGGGGCTGTCATTCCCATAAGGTAAAGGGTTTTAGCCAGAACGAGCTTGGCTGCCTCCACCAGTCTAAGGCGGGCTTTGGTTAGTACCTCGTCCTGAGAAATGATGCGGCACTGCTTATAAAAGCTATGAAATACAGTAGCCAAATCTTGAGCATAATAGGTAAGATGGTGAGGTTCCAGGGTGCGGGCTACTATCTCAACTATCTCGGGCAAAAGTAGCATCTTCCTGATTAAAGTCAATTCAGGCTCAGTAGTCAGCAAAGAAACATCCCCATCCCCCCAGTTAATCCCCCTCTGTTGAGCCAGGCGAAGGACGCTGGCAATACGAGCGTGGGCATACTGAACATAGTAAACAGGATTGTCTGGCGACTCCTTTTTGGCTAATTCCAAATCAAAGTCCATTTGACTATCAGCCGAGCGGGATAGGAAGAAGAAGCGGCAGGCATCGGTTCCCACTTCATCTATTACCTCGTGCAGGGTGATAATATCACCGCTGCGTTTGGAAATACGAACCAACTCTTCACCACGACGCAGGGTAACCATCTGGGAGATTATCACCTGTAACCGCTCAGGGGCGACCCCCAAAGCACCAACAACTGCTTTCATTCGAGATATATGACCCTGGTGGTCAGCCCCCCAAATATTAATTACCTTGTCAAACTTGCGCTCGAGGAACTTATTGTAATGATAAGCAATATCAGAGGCAAAGTAGGTGGGGGAACCATCGCTACGCACCACTACATTATCTTTATCCTCGCCCAGGGTGGTAGATACAAACCAGGTAGCACCTTCCTTTTCTGCTATATAGCCCCCGTCGCGTAAGAGCGACATCGCTTTTTGGTATTGCCCATTATCATAGAGGCTCCGTTCGCTAAACCAGACATCAAAACTCACCCCTAATAGCTCAAGGTCGCTCCTAATCAGCTTTATTGCCTTCTCCAGACCGAGCTGCCCTAATTGTGGCACCGCCTCCTCCCTCGGTAGAGTAAGGAACCTGTCTCCCTCCTCAGCAATGAGTTCCTTAGCCAGGTCAATCATATAGTTCCCGAAGTAACCATCTGAGGGCATCTCGGCGTCAATGCCCAGGCACTGTTGATAACGAGCATAGAGTGAGCGATAAAAGGCATCTATCTGGCTGCCAGTATCATTAACATAATATTCCTTCTCTACCTTGTAGCCAGCAGCAGCAAGGACATTGGCTAAAGTGCTACCCAGGATAGCGCCCCGACCATGCCCAACATGAAGTCGACCTGTGGGATTAACACTAACAAATTCTAACTGGACCCGGCTGCCCTGTCCCAGGTCGATGCTGCCGTAAGAATCACCAGCTGCCAGGATTGAATCTACCTGTCTGGTCAGCCAGTCACTTTTAAGGGTGAAATTGATGAACCCCGGTGGTGCCACGGCAATACTATCAATCTCAGGGCTGGGAACTATAAGCCCGACAATGTCCTCGGCAATAGTTAATGGGCTAACTCCAGTTGCCCGAGCTAATTTCAAGGGGAAACTTGAGGCGTAGTCGCCGTGTTCTGGGTTCTGGGGACGCTCTACAGCAACCTCAGGCAGAATCACCGCTGGCAGCTTACCTAATTTCTGGGCTTCGCTTGCTGCCTGTGTCAGTAGCTCTGTAAGCCTTCGCCTAATCATTGTTGTATTCAACTACCTTTATGCCCAGATTATAGCACAATGCCAGTCAAAAAGGATAACACGAAATTGTTTATTAACCTCAC
>DAOWJC010000058.1 GCA_030640595.1 Dehalococcoidia bacterium
TACTTGGCGGCTGAAGAAATAGGCATAAAGCCCATTATCGGCTGCGAGGTCTATGTAGCTCCAAACAGTCGCTTTGGCCGTGATGCCAGTGACAAAAACCACTATCACCTCATTCTACTAGCCAAAAATCAGACCGGATACCATAACTTAATCCAACTCACTACCAAAGCGCACCTTGAGGGCTTCTACTACAAATCAAGGGTAGATAAAGAGCTTCTCCAGCAACATCATCAGGGTCTTATTGCCCTCTCCGGCTGTATCCGCGGTGAGGTTCCTCACCTTATCCTGGAAGGGCGTCTCCAAGAAGCAAAACAGGCTGCCTTATGGTATAAGCAAACATTTGGCGATTTCTATTTAGAAATACAGAGGTTCCCCATTCCTGAGCTGGAGCAAATAAATCAGGGACTCCTCTCTATAAGTCAGGAACTGGACATCCCACTGGTGGCTACTAACGATGTTCATTATGTCAACCAGAAGGATGCCTCAGCCCATGACCTATTGCTGTGCATCCAGACTAACACTTCTATCCATGATGACAAGAGAATGAAGATGGCGGGTGATTTCTTTTATCTCAAGAGCCCGCAGGAGATGGCAGAGCTTTACCGCGACATTCCTCAGGCAATAGACAACACTGAGCGTATTGCTGAAATGTGCAACCTCAAACTTGAATTTGGACGCCTTTACCTCCCTGATGTAGAACTTCCTGAAGACAAAACGGCTGACCAGTTCCTGGCCGACCTCTGTTATGAGGGTCTGCATCAGCACTACCCCCAGCCCACCCCGGAAATACGAGAGCGACTTGACTATGAGCTGGAGGTAATAAAGCAGACCCAGTTTGCCAACTACTTCCTTGTCGTCTGGGACATCATCTCCTTTGCCAAGGAGCACGATATATTGTTTGCAGTTAGAGGTAGTGCTGCTGCCAGCATTGTCCTTCACTGCCTGGGTATCACTGAGACTGACCCTATCGAAAATAAGCTGGTCTTCGAGCGCTTTCTCAACCTGGAGCGTCAGGAGATGCCAGATATAGATTTGGATTTTGAGGATCACCGCCGTGACGAGGTCATCGCCTATATATCACAGAAATACGGACAGGACCATGTCGCCCAGATTATCACCTTCGGCACGCTAGGCGCCAGGGCAGCTCTCAGGGATACGGGACGAGCTCTAGGTATGCCCTATAGTGATGTTGACCGCATTGCCAGGCTGGTACCCTTTGCCCCAAACATGACCCTAGCCCGAGCCCTGGATGAGAACAGCGAACTCAGGAATATCTACTATGAGGACACTATAGTTCGTAACCTGGTCGATTCAGCCAGGCGGGTAGAGGGTATTGCCCGCCATGCCAGTACTCATGCTGCCGGTGTAGTCATATCTAAAGAACCCCTTACCAAATATGTCCCGCTACAAAGGGTAAGCAAGGGTAACGGTGAAGCAACGGTCATGACCCAATTCACCATGGAAGACATTGCCCATATTGGTCTTTTGAAAATGGACATCCTTGGCTTAGCTAACCTCACCATTCTGGGTAAGGCAAAGGAGATTATCTACCAGAACCGTGGCATTGATATTGACCTGCACAATATCCCGATGGATGATGCCAAGACCTTTGACCTGCTGTCTTCAGGGGAAACTGCTGGTGTCTTTCAGTTAGAGGGAGCTGGCATGCGCCGCTACATCAAGGAGCTTAAACCAACTGCCTTCAGTGATATTGCGGCTATGATAGCTCTGTATCGCCCCGGACCAATGGAGCACATCCCCACCTTTATCAAAGCCAAGCATGGGATTGAGCCTATTCGCTACCCGCACCCGGTACTCACCGGCATCCTCGAGGAAACCTACGGGGTAATTGTATATCAGGAACAGGTGCTGTTTATTGTGCAGGCTCTCGCTGGCTACAGCCTGGGGCAAGCTGACATCTTCCGCAAGGCAATGGGCAAGAAGATTTCTGAGGTTATGCGAAAGGAAAAACGTAACTTCATTGCCGGAGCTAGGAAGAATGGATTCTCTGTCGAGATAGCCGGTGAGGTCTTTGCCCTTATTGAACCCTTCGCTGGCTACGCTTTCAACAAGGCCCACAGTGTCAGCTATGCCCTTATTGCCTATCACACCGCCTATCTCAAGGCAAACTACCCGGCAGAATATATCACCGCTTTCCTGACTATCAATACCAGCCAGCTAGAGAAGGTAGCCAGTGCCGTGGCTGAATGCCGCCGCCTGGGCATCAAAGTGTTACCGCCTAATATAAACCGCAGTCAAACCAGCTTCTCTATAGAAAAAGAGGGCGAAGGCAATGCTCCTGCTATCCGCTTCGGGCTAACCACCATCAAGAATGTAGGGCTTGGGGCTATAGAGCCTATCATTGCCGAGCGCAATAAGAGAGGCGAGTTCAAATCTATTGAAGACCTGTGCCGCCGTTGTGACCTGCATGGGGTAAACAAGCGGGCAATGGAGAGCCTGATTAAGGTCGGAGCTCTAGATTGCCTGGGCGACCGTGGCACTCTACTTCACAACACTACTCGTATTCTATCTCTGGCGCAACGGGAGCAGCATCTACGGGAGACGGGACAATCTACCATGTTTGACCTGTGGGGAGAAGCAATGCCAGTTCCCACACCCAGCCTTGACCTGGCAGCCGCCGACATTTCCGTCAAGGAGAAGCTAGACTGGGAGAGGGAGCTGATGGGAGTATACCTCTCCGAGCACCCCTTCAGCTCATTTGCCGGTAAGACACCATTAGAGACTACCCTGTGCGGTCAAATTGACGCTGAGCTAGTAGGGCAAACCGTGGTGGTGGCGGGAATGGTAGCTTCAGCTCACCACCTGTTCACTAAAGACCGTCACCCCTTTGTCAGCGCTGTCCTGGAAGACCTTGATGGCAGGATTGAGGTTGTAGCCTGGCCCAAGGTCTATACCAGTACCAAAGACCTGTGGCAGGAAGGAAATATACTACTGGTTGAAGGTAAGGTAAGGCTAAGGGATGACAGGGTGCAACTAAACTGCGATAATGTGCGCCGTTATCAACCGGAAGCTGCCGAGGGTGAAAAGGTGGTTACCCCTGAACCCGGCGAAGCGCCAGTGGTAGCCGAGAGAACCCCGGGCTACGCAGCACCAGCCAAACGTCACCGACTGGTAATCAGCGTCAGTCAGACCAGTGATGAGGCTAGTGATATAGCCTTTCTACAAAAATTGATTGACACCCTTAAAGACTTCCCCGGACAGGATAAGGTAAACCTGTGTGTAACCAGCGAGGAAAAGGTTATTAACCTCAAACTTTCCAAAATATACACTAACTATTGCCCCGAACTTCATCAGCGGCTGGTAGAGCTGGTAGGAGAAGACGGGTTGAGGCTAGAATCGACTGATTAGGGCTTGAGGTCGTTTACGAATAGTAGATTGAA
>DAOWJC010000123.1 GCA_030640595.1 Dehalococcoidia bacterium
CTGAAGGCAGGTGAAACCGAGATAACCCTGGTCTATAAACGACCGTGGGAAGAGCCAACCCCACAGGATGTAACCAAGGTATTTACCGTCAGCATAAGGTAATACCTACCGACTGGTGGCTGAGGCTTCCAGAGAAAGAAGGTGCCTCTTCATCTCCACTCCCCCACCGTAGCCACCGAGCTTGCCATCAATGTTTAATACCCGGTGGCAGGGAACGATAACCGGCAGAGGGTTTCGGGCAAGGGCCTGCCCCACTGCCCGCACTGCCCCCGGTCGCTTAATCTGCTCCGCTACCCAAGCGTAGCTCCTGGTCTCACCATAAGGGATAAGCCTGGTTACTTCCCATACCTCACGCTGAAAGGGAGTAGCCCCCGAGAAGTCAAGTCTATCGGGAAAGGCTGCCTTATGACCGCCGAAGTAAACCCTGAGGCGTTCCATTAAGCCCGCAAACCGGCGAGGCGACCAGGTGGCATAGTTTACGCTATCACCCAATAGCTGATGCGCCTCTTGAGCTGAGCGCCGGGGTAAGGTAGTGCGCAGCAGTCCTTTTGCCGAGCCCAATACTCCCATCCAACCCATACTGGTATTAAAAGTGACGTACCTTAGCTCTCCGCTCATAGTATTACCCATAGGTAGTCAAAAAATACCAAAGCCTGACTACATGGTCAGGCTCAGTTTTGCTCTTGCTCAAAATCTTCTCTTGATTATCAAGCTTATTGTTTACTTGACTGGCGGCGTCGCTGAAGGTAGGCGGCCAGAACTATCAAAGCCATCCCCAGAAGGATACTCACCAATATCTTGACTGGCTGCAGTATATTCATGCTGAGAAAGAAGCCATAGGTAAAAATGCCAGTAATCACGGCAATGCCGTAGGTAATATGATGGGCTTTGACTTGCCTACCTCTTACCGCCCGGTAAATAAGCCAGCCAATAAAGCCTAGAACGGCAAACGTTGCTATTGTAATTACTATTCCCATCTAGCTACCACCCCAGCTCTTGAAAGTACTTAGTCAGAAAGGCAAACATGCCTACAGTCAGCAGCAGAGAAACCAGTTTCCCTACCTCGGACAGATACTTCACATACTCTGCTGCCAGATAGCCAATACCAGCCACTGAGAACAGAATTCCGAAACCATATAGTACATATGTTAGCCGCATACGCCGTTAAACTCCTAATACTTTCTCGGATAGCCGACAGGATTTATAGACACAATTATCCTTCGCTCTATTTCTCCCCTCTTAATGATTACCGTGTATTGATAACTTTGTTCTGGAAGAATATCTTTGGGAAGAAGCTCGGTGTTATCTACTACCCACTCCAACTCTCCTTTATCAAAGGCAGCTATTGATATTAGCTGAGACTTTAAATCACGCACCTTTTCCTGACTATGCCATACTGATGTCTCAATATCAGCCTTGTAGGTTGAAAACAGGCGATTATCTACTTCATAGCGGAAGGATATCTTATCCCCCCGGTTGGCGGGCATGTAATAAACACCTTTGCCTTCTTCTAGATAAGGTTCTTCATAAATGGGGGCAGGAGCATAAGTTGGGTATTGGCGCTGCCAGACGTCAGCCTCTACTTTCCACGATTGTTCGCCGGTGGTTATATAAACGGTATCATAGACACCCAGATAGCCATCAACAATAAATATGGCTAAGAGACCAACAAAGCAAGCCAGGGCCAGATATAAGAATAGATTTCGTCGCATTGATTGTATTATACCACAAGTTAAGAAGAAAAGAAGCAAGCTGCTGCATAATAATACAAAGTAGTGGAAAATACTAGTTTTTATTTCTTAACCCAGCTCAGGCTCAATCAGACCGTAGTTGCCATCCTTTCGCCGATACAATAGGTTAAGCTCCTCAGTATCAGCATTAAAGAACAGGAAGAAATCATGACCTAAAAGCTCCATCTGGTCTATGGCTTCAGCCACCGACATTGGCTTAACCGCAAACCGCTTAACCTTGACTACCTTTTGAGCAGGTTGTGCCGCCACCACTTCCTCACTGAATTCACCCCTAGCCAATGAGCTACCCCTCCCCTTGTCATACCGCTTCCCTTTGTAGTGCTCAATTTGCCGATTCATAATCGCTGCTACCTTATCAATAGCTGTGAACAAGTCTTCCCCCCTCTCTTCACCACGGAACAGGATGCCACTGCTGTCTACAGTTACCTGCACCACAAAGCGCTGCTGGGGAAACTTTGTCTTTTCCGCGAATATTTCTACCTTGGCCCCTACAATGTTAGGCAGGTGGCGACTGAGCTTGCCTAACTTGCGCTCAACATAGCGGCGCACCGCCGGTGATAGGTCTACATTTTTGCCCGTTATCTGTAATTCCATCTATTCACACTCCAAGATTGTAATTCCCTCAAATCTCTCTAGCCAGAACTAGTCCCCACACCATGGTTGCACCGGCTGCTTTTAGCGCTGCAGCACAGGCATCAAGAGTAGCCCCGGAGGTAGAGACATCGTCTACAAGCAGCACTTGCCTGTCTTGTAGCCTGTGGTCACGGCAGGTAAAAGCATCAGCGACATTGCTCCGCCGTTCGTCCACAGTAGATGTTCTGGCCTGGGGAGGAGTATGTCGTTGCCGAATAAGGCAGTTATCTACTACGGGCAATTTGGTGAGCTTGCCTAGCTCCTGAGCCAGCAGGCTGGATTGATTATAGCCACGCTCCCTCAACCGTTTCTGATGCAGTGGCACCGGCACCAGTACCTCCCCAGGCACAGGGTTGGTGCCGAGATAATCGTTTAGCAACTTAGCCAGGGTTGAAGCCAGGGCTCTAAGGTTTCTGTACTTTAGCTGATAGATAGCCTGGCGCATTACTCCATCAAATCGGAACGGGGAGCGAATGCCTTCTATCCTTGCCTGCCAGCCAACACAACTGGGGCAAAGTATACCGCTGGGCTGGGGTTTACCACACATGGGACAAAGCGGGGGTACAATTCGTGGTAGCGAGCGGCAGCAGGAATAGCAAATAAAATCACCCTCTTTCCCACAGCCTATACACCACTGCGGGAATAAAAGATCGAGTGCTATCCCCTTTACTTTAGCTAATTGAGGAAGCACACTCACCGCCCATAATCTAGAGCCTCACGGTGAACTACCTAATATCTTTAGCGAGGGTGGACACTACGGCTTGCCCCGCTGATAATGGGTTCATTAATATACACATCGCCATTCCTGATCTTCAGGTTGAAACCACAATCAGGATTGGTGCAAACCCAGGCCTTATAGTGGATAGCTGCCCCTTGACTGCCAAAATCAGATAAGGGCACCAGGTCTCCAGTGTTACACTTCTGGCACTTGGGAAAATTGTTTTTTTCCACGAAGTCCACCTCCCAACCGAAATTTATTTTCTGTAGTATACACTAAGCAGGGGCTGTTGACAAGGGCTTTTTTAGCCTGACTGAACTAATTCGGCTATAAATAGCACCTTCTCTAGTTAGCTGGCTCCTCATCAGATTGACAGCATCTACCTCAATGGTACCTGCCTCGAATCTGGTGCTAACTATAAGCTGACCAAATTTTTGCCGCTCATCTAACGATGCCTGGTCGCGAACCCGAGCCAGGGTCAAATGGGGCGTAAACGCTCGTGACTCAGGAGCAAAGCCCAGTGGCACCAGATTAGACTCAATGCGCTGCTGAAGCTGACTCAATTTATCTACCTCTCCACCTATCCCTACCCAGGCTACCTGAGCTCGCCTTAAATTAGGGAAAACGCCAAGGCCTTTGACCTCAAGGTGGAAGGGGGGTATTCCCCAGGCAGCCGCCTCCATTGCCCTAGTTATTTCACCAATCCTATCTACGGCAATACTGCCCAGGAACTTTAGTGTTAGGTGAATACTATATGGGTCAACCCATTTCACCCAGGGCTGCTTGCCCAATTTTAGTCGAGCCTCAAGCTGGATAAGCTTCAGTTTTAACTCATCAGGTAACTCAATGGCAATAAAAGAGCGAACTTGTTCCATAGCCCAAGCCTCACCTATCCTTAATCCCCAGCAGCCTCTGGGCATTACCTGACAGAATCAGGTTCTTTGTTTCCTCAGGCAAATCCAGAGACCTAATCTCCCCAAGCAACTGAGCCTGGGTAAGTAAGGGATAGTCACTGCCGAAAAGAATCTTATCAGCACCGACAAGCTGGATGACCTGAGTATATACCTGAGGAGCATACAGGAAGGGCGAGGCTGCGGTATCAAAAAAGACGTTGCTCATCGCCTTTTTCACCTCAGGCATTAAAGCATAGAAGGGTAAACCACCGCCCCAATGGGCACAGACTATGGTTAAATCGGGGAAGCTAGCAATAAGCGGGTAGAGCACATCCGGGGTAATACTCCCCTTACCGGGGTACTCATGGCCTACCGGTTCAGAGGCATGGGTGAGTAGAATTAGTTTGTGCTTCGTTATTACCTTAACCAAGGGCTCCATTACCTCTTCATCCCTGATGTCGAATAATTGCATATCTGGTCTTATCTCGCCAACCCCCCTTATCCCCCCTTCGGCACAGCGCTCAATTTCAGCTATAGCTGCTTCGTAGGAGTTTGGCTGAACGGCACAGAAACCTATCAAGCGCTGGGGATAGCGAGCTACTGACTCCAAGATGTAGTCGTTGGTCTCAACACATAGCTCGTGTGTAGTCCAGCCGATATTGACAATGACCGAAATATCAACCCCGGCTTTATCCATACTGTCGATGAGTTCATCTGCGGTAGCGAGCTTGGCATTCTTCTCGGCGTACAAAATAGCAAAACAGGGGTCGCTATCAATATACTTATCGCGGTTTTTCTTCATCTGGGGTGGAAAGACATGAGTGTGAAAGTCGATAATCATCGCCGTATTATAGCAGAAGACCCGGTGTTTCCTCAACCCAGCGCAGTTGAGGCTGCTTGTAGTAACATACGGGATAAAAGAGCGTCTGATAGAGAATGAAAGGTTAACTTAATCTATACAATACCTCTCAATTGTTGTCATTAGGCGTAAATAAGCATTTATTGAGTTGCGACATATGCCTGCCTGCGCTATTATATAGTAGTTAGCAGTCTCGGGATGAGAGTGCTAATAATTGTGCCTGTGGTAGGTTAATTTAATTGAGGAAGGAGGACTAAAATGGCGGTTAAGCTTCAGCCGTTGGCTGACCGGGTGGTGGTCAAGCCCATTGAAAAGGAGGAGGTGACCAAGGGTGGGATTGTTTTGCCCGATACAGTCAAGGAGAAACCCCAGGAAGGGAAGGTTATGGCTGTTGGTCCGGGCAGGCTATCTGAGGATGGAAAGCTGATACCTATGGGTGTCAAGGTGGGTGATATAGTGATTTATTCTAAGTATGGGGGCACAGAGATTAAGATTGATGATGAGGAGCTGGTGATTTTGCGTGAAAGCGATATTTTAGCTAGAAAAGTTAAGTAACAAATCAAGTTAGTATATAAGGAGGAGGAAAATGGCTAAACAGATTATCTTTGATGAGGAAGTTAGGCATGCCATAAAGAAGGGAATAGATACCTTGGCTGATGCAGTCAAGGTAACCTTAGGACCTAAAGGGCATTGCGTGGCGCTGGATAGAAAATGGGGGGCGCCGTCAGTAATTGATGACGGGGTTACCATCGCCAAGGATATTGAGCTTCCTGACCCTTTTGAGAACATGGGTGTTCAGCTAGTTAAGGAAGCAGCCACTAAGACTAACGACGCTTGTGGTGACGGCACTACAACGTCAACCCTTCTGGCTCACGCTATTATTACTGGTGGCTTCAAGAATGTGGCGGCCGGGGCTGAGCCTATGATGCTAAAGAAGGGTATTGAGAAGGCAACAAAGGCTATTATTGATGAGCTGAAGCGGGTATCTGCTGAGGTAAAGGGCAAAGAGCAGATTGCTCAGGTGGCTACTATTACCGCTGTTGACCGTGAGATTGGTGATTTAATTGCTGAAGTGATGGAGAAGGTGGGCAAGGACGGGGTTATCACTGTTGAGGAGTCCAAGGGGATAAAGTATGAGACCGAGTATGTGGAGGGAATGCAATTTGACCGAGGCTATATCAGCCCCTACTTTATTACCAATGCCGAGAAGATGGAAACGGAGATAGAAGACCCATACATTCTTATCACCGACAAGAAAATCTCAGCTATATCTGACCTTCTACCAGCTCTGGAGAAGATACTACAGGTATCAAAGAACCTGCTTATTGTCGCCGAGGATGTGGACGGCGAAGCCTTAGCCACCCTGGTAGTTAATAAGCTGCGGGGCACCCTGAATGTTCTGGCGGTTAAGGCGCCTGGTTTTGGTGACCGGCGCAAGGCAATGCTGGAAGACATGGCAATTCTCACCGGCGGCAAGGTGATTTCAGAGGAGGTGGGTCGTAAGCTGGATTCGGTTACGGTAGAAGACTTAGGTCGGGCTCGCCGGGTAACTGCCAACAAGGATGACACTACTATTGTTGAGGGTAAGGGCGCAGAGGAGGAGATTAAGGCAAGAATCAAGCAGATTAAAGCTCAAATACAGGAGACAACCTCTGATTTTGACCGTGAGAAACTTCAGGAAAGACAGGCCAAGCTAGTGGGCGGGGTA